>JADFCT010000069.1 GCA_017161665.1 Candidatus Sumerlaeota bacterium | reverse complement strand
TGCCACGATCCGGAAGGCACGGGCGTTATCCATGGCTCTTTCTACGATAGCCACCTCGACACGATCGCCTGCACGACCTGCCATGCCCATCAACCCGGTGGGGCCTATAACAAAGACTTCTCCACCCATATTGCGCCGCCCGATGACGATCCGCTTGCCATCTGGAAGGTGAAACAAGATTCCGTCCCGACGAACAAGCCGGCCACTTTCCTGTGGTTCAACGGCACGGTGGGACCGGAGATTACGCCACTGGGTTCGCGGGGCAATGGAAAAATCTATCCCTATGGCCTGGCCTCCTTTAACCAGCCGGTGGACGCCAACAACCATCCAATCCCCATCAAGTGGGGGATCTTCTTCAAGACCGGCAACATGATGGGCGCTCTGGCCACGGGGCTGGACCTGTATGCCGCCATGTGGAATGAAGACCTGGCCGCCGCCACGGGAATTCCTGCCGTGCCCGGTCCCTTCGATCATTATCAGGAATCGACAGTGGTCTTCTCCAATTCCCACGCCATTACGCGGGCCGAAGCGCTGACCTGCGCCATGTGCCACACGACGGAAAGCGTGTTGGATTTGGATGCGCTGGGCTATACGCCTGCGCAGCAAGAGGCCATTCACAACATGCAGCCGGTTCCCGACGCCGTGACCGCCACGCCGACGCCGACGCCGGTCGAAACACCCATCGCCACACCGACACCAGTTGAAACGCTGCCCTTGCCGGTCGCCCTGTACGAGATTTCGGCCAAGAACGCCGACATCGCTCTGGATGACGTCGCACTGGCCCTGACGGTGGACAGTCTTTCCCCCAAGGCCAAGGTCAAGATCAAGGCGCTCAAGAAGATGCCGAAGAAAGTCAAGGACGGTCGCATCTACTTTGAGGCGGGCAGTTTGGTGTCCATCGACGTGAACGGTCCGTTGGCCCAGCTCTTCACCCAGGCTTCAGCAATCAACCTGACGGCCAATGACGCCATCACAAAACTGACCGGCTCCAGCGCGTTCATTCAGAACGTGACGGCCGGTTGCCTCGGCGACGTCAAGATGGCCTATGCGGATAACGCCGGACGCGAACTGGCGAAAACCGCTCTCATGACGAATACGGTCGGCTCCAAGGACATGAGCGTTAATCTCACGGGTGTCCTGCTCACGAACATGTCCAGCGCCGATCAGGACGTCAAATTCATCAAGGTCGCCTCGAAGAAGGGCAAAGACAAAGACACCAAGGCGCTGTTCGTCAACCAAAGCGGTATCAGCGGTGGCGACATCCTCGCCAAGTCCATCGGGCAGATATCAGCGAAGGTCGCTGATATCGCTCCGGTCGCTCTGACCACGACGCTGGGCAGCAAGCCCATGAAGGTCAAGGCCACGGCCGGAACCATGCAGAACGGCGAGGAAACATGGCTCTTGGGCGGGTGGATTGCCCCGGCGACCATGGACGTGGTGGCGCCGAAACTGATCGTCCAGGCGGTGGGTGGCGATATCCTGCCCTACCGTCTGACCACGACGGGCGAGATCACCAAACTCCAGGCTTCCATGAAGAAAGTCAACATGGGACCGCACCCGACGTACTTTGGCGGGCGTGTGGGCACGGAGATCTTTGCGCCGGCCGACAATCACCTGGGGGGTTCGTACTCCCTGATTATCGCCGGTCTCGGCGGCGCGGCGGACATCAAGGCCATCAACGCCGACATGGGGCTGGCGGCCATCCTGATGGCGGGCGCGGACAACGCGTACGCCCCGACGCAGACGGGCCTGATCAAATCGATCAAGACCAAGCCGGCCAAGGAAACCAAGTGGGGCGTTCCGACCCTCATGGGTGAAGCCTGGGCGGCCTCGTCGGATATCAAGATCAAGGGTGTCGAAGTCAATCCCGAGATCTTCATCATCCACTAAATCGACAGAGAACCGGCTGTAAGCCACAAAACGGGCCGTCGTCCTTTTCATCGGACGACGGCCCGTTTCCGTTAAATTCAGATTGTCGCATCCGGGAGGAGGCAGTCTTCCTGGAAATCTGCCGTTGCATGACTGCGGCGATGTGCGGCATAAACTTCTTTTTTACGCAGCTCGTCAGACTCAGGACACAAGGGGATCGGCATCATGGAATTCGAGCCTGTTATCGGCTTTGAAATACATGCGGAACTCAAGACACAAACCAAGGTCTTTTGCGGATGCAAGGTGGATTTCGGCCAGGCCCCCAACACGAACGTGTGCCCGGTCTGTCTGGGAATGCCCGGTTCGCTGCCGGTGCTCAACCGTCAGGCCGTCGAACTGGTCCTGCGCACGGCGCTGGCCATGAACTGTTCGATTACGGAAAAATCGGCCTTCGATCGCAAGAACTACTACTACCCCGATCTGCCCAAAAACTATCAGATATCCGAGCAATACGCCATTATCGGCGTGGGTGGTTTTGTCGATTTCGCGCATGATGGAGCCCCGCGCCGGGTTCGAATCAACAACATTCACCTCGAAGAGGACGCGGGCAAAAACATCCATCCTGAAAACACGGCGGAGGATTATTCGCTGGTTGATCTCAATCGGGCCGGGACGCCTTTGATGGAAATCGTCACCGAGCCGGATCTGCGGAGCTTGGACGAAGCCGAGTCCTTTATGAAGCACATCAAGAACCTGCTGGAATATATTGACGTGTGCGATTGTCGGATGCAGGAAGGCTCCCTGCGCTTTGAGCTCAACGTGTCCGTCAAGGAAAAGGGAACGGACGCGATCCGGCCCGCCTATGTGGAGGTCAAGAACGTCGCTTCCATGAAGACGGTCATGGCGGCCGCCCGCTATGAGGTCAAGCGACAGACGAAGGCGTATCAGAAAGGCGAGACGATCGAGAAGGAAACCCGGCTTTGGGATGAGGTGGCCAACTGCACGCGCACAATGCGCTCCAAGGAGGCGGCCAAGGACTACCGCTATTTCCCTGAGCCCGATCTGGTCGAGGTGCATATCGCGCCCGAATGGCAGGAGGACGTTCGCCAATCCATCCCCGAACTGCAACCGGCCAAGGAACAACGATTCATCGAACAGTACGGCCTGCCCAAGTATGATGCGGCCGTTCTGACTCAGAGCAAGGCCGTGGCGGACTACTTCGACGAGGCGATGGCCCGCCACAAGAATCCCAAGGCCCTGAGCAACTGGATGATGACGGACGTCCTGCGCGTCCTGGGCGACGAGGGGATTGAGCCGGCGGATCTGAAAATGCGGCCCGACCATCTGGCGGCCATGATCGCCATGATCGACGATGGGCGGATCAGCGGGAAGATCGCCAAAGAGGTGTTCACGGAAATGATTGCGAGCGGGAAGCCGCCCGAGGCGATTGTGGAAGAAAAAGGCTGGGTGCAGATTTCCGACACGGGGGCCATTGAGTCCCTGGTCGATGACGTCATGGCGGCGCATCCGGATGTGTGCGACGACTATCGCGGCGGCAAGAAGAAGGCCTTGGGCCGTCTGGTCGGCGAGATCATGAAACGGTCTCAGGGCAAGGCTAATCCGGCTCTGGTCAACCAGCTGTTGGCGCAGAAGCTGTCGGAATAACGAGTCCGCTCGTTATGGCGCGTCCCTGTCGTGGAACAAATGATCACTTCTGCTCATGTTGGATGCCGTTTTCTGTTTCGGCATCCAATGGCGCCGCAGTCGGGTAAAGATAAACGCCCTCTCCGAAAGACGTCGATCGGAGTCGCTTGTTTCCGGCAAGCAAGAGAATCCTTCCGTCTGAAGCGCTCGACTCACAAATCCCCTGTTCCGTTTGCATAATCGAGCCGCTGGATTATAGCCCCCCTGACGCTTGACGTGTTTGATGCGCGGCTTACAAGGGATGTCTTTCCGCATTCGGGTCCCATCGGATTGCCGTGTCTGGGCATCGAAGGGGTTGTGTCCCTTTTTGATCGCTGGACAGCGGCCAATCGGCGCGGAACGGATATTCGACGTCTTCGAGGCAGAGTCCTTCGGGACGAGCGGTTTTGCCGCCGAGGGTTCGGTCGCCTGTTTTCAAGATGCGCGTAATAATCTCTGGCTCTTTGGCGCCCCGTCCGATGTCGATGAGTGTGCCGACGATAATGCGGACCATGTTGTGGAGAAAGGAGCGACAGGCGATGGTCATTTCCCAGCAACCCGGAGCCGTTTCGTTCCAATCCAATCGCTCCAGGGTTCGTCGGGTTCGTTCCGCGCTGCAGTGGACGCTTCGGAATCCGCGGAAGTCCTGTTCGCCCAACAGTCGCTCGGAGGCCTGTCGGATGCGTTTGAAATCCAACGGCGCGGGGTAATGCGTCCAGAGGCGGCGTCCGAGCACCGGTCGCGTACGTCGGTTCCAGAGACGATAGACGTACACGCGGCGGACGGCGTCGCGACGGGGATCGAAATCGGGTGGCGCATCAAAGGCTTCGCGCACGCCGATGTCGTCGGGCAGACGGGAATTGAGTCCTCCAATAAACGCTTTCGCAGGCCAGGGGTGGCGCGTCATGAATCGGACCACCTGTCCGCGGGCATGAACGCCCGCATCAGTCCGTCCGGCCGCCGTCACGCGAGTCCGATCGCCCGTCATGCGTTCGATGGCCGTTTCCATGGCTTCCTGAACGCTGGGACCGTTGGGCTGCATCTGCCAGCCACAGTAATCCGTCCCGTCGTATTCGACAATCATTCCAATGGCGCGTTCGGATAGGGGGGTAGGGTTATTGATGAGTGTCATCGTTCATGGGACTACGTGAAGATTGCCTGTATTTCGGATTTCAGGTCCTTGGTGCCTTTTTCACCGGGAAAGGCCAAATGACTCTGGCGATACCCCTCGCGGGCCAGGGCGGCGGCGATGCGGGACACATTGCGCAGATCCTCCAAAGAGCCATCCACTCCTTCGACCAGAATCGGTGAGACCTTCATCGTCTGGCCTTCCTCAAAGGGGCGATAGGGCACGGAACCGGCTTCGAGGCGCAGCAGATAGTACTCGGGATCATAGCCGTGTCGTCGGAGGAGGGAGCGGCAGGCCTCCAGGCGATCCCCAAATCCCGGCGCGGACGAATCGATGGGGATATGTTTGAACATGTTGCGCTCCAGGAGCCGTTGGGACAGGTCGCTGAGGATCGGATCACGGTCGTCGCGCCACAGGGTCCAGTGATAGAGGAGCGCCGCGTCATCCAGGGACAGGAAGTCAGCCAGGTCAATCTGTCCGTCCTGGGCCAGGAAGCGCCCCAGGGGGGAATCGGCCGGCGCCGCCACGGCGCGTCCCTCGGCGGTCAGCCGCATGGCCCGCCGCAGCTGAGCCAGCAGCATCGCCTCGGCCGTGACGACCGTGCTGTGTTGATAGACCTGTTTGAACATGTGATAGCGGGACTGGAGATATTTTTCCACCGTCAGCACGTCCTTGCCCGAGACGAGGAGTCGGCGCCCGCCGGCGTCCAGTCTCAGACAGTACAAGAGCCGTTCGAGGTCGAACACGCCGTGCTTGACGCCCGTCATGAGGCCATCGCGGGTCAGGTAGTCCAGGCGGTCGGCGTCCAACTGGCTGGAAATCAGATCGCCCAAATAGGGCGGATCGTATTCGTGATTGAAGACAGCGGCCACCGCCGAAGGCAATGCGAGGTCGTAACTGCACAGGACATGATTGACCCGCGATTCGGACGAACACAGGATGCGTCGTGTCCATTCCTCGTGGTTGAGTTGAAACAATGCTTCGATCACATGCGAAAAGGGACCATGGCCCAGATCATGTAGCAGGGCGGCGCATCGGGCCGGGAAGGAGTGAACAGGATCAATTCCGTACACCCTTTCAAAGCGCGCCAGGATGCGGGTGGCGATCCACAGAACGCCAATGGAGTGCGAAAACCGACAATGATCGGCGCCCTGGTAGGCGAAAAAGGCCATCCCCAGTTGGCGGATGCGTCGCAGGCGTTGGAACTCCGGCGTGTCGATCAAGGCCAGGAGGATTTGGTCCTCACGGGAATTGACATCGAAGACGATCTGATCGTGAACGGGATCCCGAATGAGTTTTTCTTTGATGAGTGATTGCACGCCAACCCTGCGCTTTAGAGTATCAGAAAAGGAACGGTGATTTGCCCTCGGTAAAGACCTTGTCATAGGCGTCGCGGGCCTTCTGAACCCATTGGCGCACGGTGACGTCGCTTCGTCCGGCGTACCGGTCGATGACCTGTTTGTAGATGTCACGGGCCTTGGCGCCGCGATCGGTCAGGTCATAGACCTGTCCCTGGCGGACCAGGGCATAGACCTGGACCCGGTCATTGTCGGGATAGTTCCGGGCGGCGCGGGTATAGTATTTCATGGCCGTTTTATAGTCCTTGAGGGCAGCATACTTATCGCCAATATCTAACAGAGCCACCGGCGTATGCAGGCGGTCATCCGGGAATCGATCGATCACCATGCGATAAGCGGCAATGACCTGATCATAGAGGGGTTCCCGGTCGGCTGTCGGCACACGGCTGGCCTGAAGGGACAGCTGATAGGCGTAGTCATATTGCTCTTTGGCGTTGGGTTTTTCGGGAATCAGATATTTTTCCCCGCCCCAGGGCATACATCCTGACAAGAGGCCCGCCAGAACCCAGGCCGCCAGGGGACGGCTGAGGACAAAAAAGAGTGAGGGCTTCATGGCGCTTCCTTTCCATTCCGAGTCGAAACAGTGATGCATACAATGAAACTGGATTCAGGGACCGTCCGGGCGACGCCACGTGTCCCTTTCGACAATCGGATCCAAACGACTTCAATGTACCGTTCTCGTTCAGTCGAAAGCCAGCGGTATTTTTTGCCCGATCATTTTCAAAAAAAACGTTGGCTTCCCGAAGAGCGGGGCATTCGCCGGAATTGAATCGCCGGGGCGACCTACTGAAAATAGTGCGCGATGGCCACTCCGGCGGCGATCGCCGCGGCGCCCCCCAGAACGGCGAGTGTGATCTTGATCCAACTGTAGGGACGTTCACCTTGAACTTCGTTCGTCCGGGCATTAACCAGGATACGATAGACCTTGTTTTTATACTGATACGCGTTGATCCAGATCGGCAAGAGGATGTGTTTGAATGTCACATCTTCATGCCGGGTCTGGACGGAATGAATCCGCTGATGATCGCCGCCGATGTCGCGGCAAATGGTCTGACGAATGACGCCGTCCATAATCCCCTGGGCGATTTCGAAGCTTTCCTTGAGGTCAATCTGATAACTCTCGGCCTGGAACCCACTGAGATATTCGTCTTGATAGGGCATGAGGTTTTCCAGGTCCCAGGGCTCCAGGGCCTGGGTATATTTGCGGGGCAAGGAGTGACTGCCCAGAACCAGCACGTCATCAAAGGGCACGTAAACCGTTCCGGACACATGGGTCCAGCGTATTTTCGTCACCTGTCGCGTCTTGGTAACGTGCCGGCCATTCTCCATGGCGGTGTAGGTTTCCGTGACCGTATAGTTATCCCCACGTTGGCCGGTGTAATAGGTGGTCGTGTTCGAATCATACGTCCAATGGGGCACATACATCCCATTGAAGTTTGAGTCCAGGCGCGCGAAATTTTTGAGTTTATTCGGCGCGAACCAGCGCTTGCGCACCCATTGGCCGAAGGCCTCGAAAGCCTGTTTCCGATCGTATTTGAAGGGCAGGAGAGATTTGGGTTTGATTTGTTTGGTTGACTTGGCCGTGGCCACGATGTCGGCGCCGCAAAAGGCGCAGTCGCGGGCCGTGACGTGAGGATCAAACGTCGATTCCGCTCCGCACCCGTCACACTTGACCGTCAGCTGCTCCTGTATGTCGGCGGCCTGTCCCATTTCGCCCAGATGGGCCAGGAAGTCCAGTTCCTCAATGAATTCGTCCTTGGCGTCAATGGGGTTGACATAGCCGCAATAGGGGCAGTTCAAGGCATGGGATCCGGGCTTAAAAACCAGTTTGGCGCCACATTGGCCGCATTTCCAAGCCGACTGTCCCTGACTGTCGATCGTGGGCGGCGGGGTTCCACATTCCGATTCAGTCCGCGATTCATCCAACGGCGGTGGTTGCTGGCTCATGGTTCTGTGTCCTAGATGCAATGGATGCAGGGGCTTTTATCAGCTCTTTTTCCGCCCTCCGGTTTTCGGGGCCTTCCCTGCGGTTTTTTTCTCCTCGCCCAGTCGCTGATGCTGATACGTCTTGGCGGCGGCGATAAAATCCCGGAACAACGGGTGAGGATCGGTGGGGCGCGATTTGAATTCCGGGTGGAACTGGCAGCCCAGGTACCAGGGGTGGTCGGGCGCTTCGATGATTTCCACCAGGGCTCCGTCGTCCGTCAGGCCCGCCAGAATCAGTCCGGCCTCGGCGAGTTGCTCGCGATACTTGTTGTTGACCTCATAGCGGTGGCGATGCCGCTCGGTGATCAGGTTTTCGCCATAAGCGATCTGCGCCCGCGTCCCCTTGGTCAGGCGACACACATATTTGCCCAGACGCATCGTGCCGCCCAGATTCGAGATGGAACGTTGCGTGGCCAGCAAATCCACCACGGGATGTTCCGTGCCGGAATCAAATTCCGTGCTGTTGGCCTTCTTCAGTCCACAGACATTGCGGGCATATTCGATCAGGGCGCACTGCATCCCCAGACAAATGCCGAAATAGGGGATTTTATTGGTGCGCGCATAATGCGCCGCGAGGATCTTCCCTTCCACGCCGCGGTTTCCGAAGCCACCAGGGATCAGAATACCATCCACGTCGGCCAGACGATTCTTAACATTGGAAGTGGTCACTTTCTCGGAATCGATTTTGAGGAGTTCCACATGAACGTTGTTGCCAAAGCCGCCATGGCGTAACGACTCGAAGATGCTTTTGTACGCGTCGTTCAAGTCCAGGTACTTGCCCACGACACCGATGCGGACGGCGTCTTTCATGGACTCAATCCCGCGGATCATGGCTTTCCACTTCGTCAGGTCACATGGGCCGGTTTCGAGCCCGAGTTTTGCACAAATCCGTGTATCCATCCCCTGTTCGCCCAACGCGAGCGGGACTTTCAGGATTTCATCCACATCCAGGGATTTGAACACGTCCTCCGGTCGCACGTTGCAGAACAGGGAGATTTTTTGTATCACCGGCTCATCGAAGTCCACTTCCGAACGACACAAGAGCATATCGGGCTGGATGCCGATGTCACGCATGGCCCGCATACTGTGCTGGACGGTTTTGGTCTTCAATTCTTCGGAGGCCTTCAGATACGGCATGAGGGCCAGATGCAGATAGAGCACATTCTCGCGTCCCACGTCGTTGGGGACCTGCCGAATGGCCTCCAGGAACGGTTGGCTTTCAATATCACCCACGGTCCCGCCGATTTCGACAATGACCACATCCACCGGATCGCGTTCGGCCAGACGATAGATGCAGGACTTGATTTCGTCGGTGATGTGGGGAATGACCTGCACGGTGGCGCCCAGATAGTCGCCGCGGCGTTCCTTGGAGATCACCGAGTGATAGACCTGTCCCGTGGTCACGTTGGAATCCGAGTTGGTCGTCGTGCCGGTATAGCGTTCATAATGGCCCAAGTCCAGGTCTGTCTCGGCGCCGTCATCCGTCACATAGACTTCGCCGTGTTGAAAGGGGCTCATGGTGCCGGGATCCACATTGATGTACGGATCGCATTTCTGCATGGCGATCTTCAGACCGCGCGCCTTCAACAGTGTCCCGATACTGGCCGAAGCGATGCCCTTCCCCAACGATGAAACCACGCCGCCGGTGGTGAAAATAAACTTAGCCATGGCCGAACGCCCCCCGTCATAAATAGTTGTTCTTCGAGGTAAAACCGATGCTAGTCGCTCCCATCAGATTCGCGCAACCACAATTCCGCCTTCCGTCGAAATGGACCCGAATCCCGTATTGACCTTCCGGGTTCGTCATCATAATATATCTGGAACATTCATCACGTAATGAAAAATCGTTTTTGAAAAGAGGCGCGTCATGTCCAAATCAACGACTTCCCGCCGGGTGTTTCGCTTCATCCTGATCCTGGTCATTCTCGTTATCGTCGTTGCCCTGTTTCTGTGGATTAATATGGGACGTATGGTCAAAAGCGGCGCGGAATCAGCCATTTCCTTCATCCTCGATGTGCCCGTGACCATCGGTTCCGTCTCCATTCATCCGATCCAACAGCGCGTGGTGGTTGATCAATTCAAGATCACCAATCCAGACGGATTTAATACGGATGAGGCCTTTTCGACGGAACGCATTGACGTGACGGTCGATCTGATGTCCTTCACGACGGATCATCCCGTCATCGAGAACATCCTGATTCGAAGCCCTCAGGTGACACTGGAACAGGGGCTGCGCGGCTCGAACCTGACCCAACTGATTGAGAACGCCTCGCGTTTTTCCTCGGAAGACGACCTCGCCGAGGAGACAGCGCCTGAAGAGGCGGGCATGACCCTCGAAGTGCGGACAATCACCATCGAAGAAGGCTCGACGGCCTTTTCGGCCCCCATCCTTCAGGGACGCCAGATGAATATTCCCTTGCCGCGCATTGAGTTCACCGATGTCACGAGCGCCAGCGATCCATTGTCCATTGCCAAAATACTATCCAAAGTCCTGTTGGCCGTCCTGACCTCCACCGGCAAAGCGGCGCAGGGCCTGGTTCCTGACGAACTGGCTCGCGATCTGATTCAATCACTGGATAGGACCGTTGAAAAACTCAAAGGTCCTTTCAAGGACATCAAAGACATGGAATTCCTCAAAGGCGGACTGGAGCAATTGAAGGCTTCGGGGCAGGCGCTGCAGAACATGGCTGTTAAATCCGAAGAAATGATCAAAGGCGCTGGACAAAATTCGGCCGATGCCGTCCAGGGTATTGTGGACAAAGGGAGCGATACCCTGAAGGCCGGCATGGAGAAGATAGAGACTGGCGGGGAGAAGTTAAAGGAGGGTGTGGGGGGCGTTTTGAATCTTTTCGATCGGAAGAAAGAGTAGAGACCACAGGCGGTCCAAAACAGATCCAATAGTTCAAGTTGATTCGCGTCCATTCGCGGTCGAACAAAAGAGTTACAGACAGGAACACACCAATAGTTATGGATATTATCGAACGAATCGCCCAAAACAATCGCGAGCGCGAGGAAAACTGGCTCAGCCCCACTGCGTGCCTGAGCGCCGACGCCATCGCCCGGCCCGACAGGGAAGGCGATCCCACCGACTGGGGTGGCATTCGGTCCGCTTTCTTTTATGACGCGGATAAGATCCTCCACTCCTCGGCCTATACACGCTATATCGACAAGACCCAGACCTTCTATCTCTTCGACAACGACCTGATTACCCATCGCGTCCTCCACGTCCAGTTCGTGGCCAAGATCGCCCGCACCATCGCCCGCGCCCTGCGTCTCAACGAAGACCTGACCGAAGCCATCGCCCTGGGACACGACATCGGCCATGTGCCCTTTGGCCATGACGGCGAAAAGTTTCTGGACGCCATCTGTCACGAACATGGCATTGGAGGCTTTTGTCATAACGCCCAGAGTGTCCGCTGGATGCTGGAAATCGAAAAACGCGGCACGGGGCTGGCCCTGAGTCTTCAGACTCTGGACGGCATGTTGTGTCACAACGGCGAAATCTGGAAACCGCGAATGACACCGAACCGTCAGAAAGACTGGCAAGCCTTTCAGAATGAATACCGCCAATGTCTGCGCGAGCCCAAAAGCAGTAAAGCCCTCGTTCCCATGACCCTGGAAGGCTGTGTCGTCCGCTATGCCGATGTCATCGCCTATGTGGGCCGCGACGTGGAAGACGCCATCAAACTCGACCTCGTGGAACGAAACGAATTGCCCGAGGCGGCGGTCGATGTCCTGGGCGACACGAATTCGAGCATTATCAATACCCTCGCCACAGACCTGATCGAATTCAGCCTGGATCGCGACGAAATCGGCTACAGCGACAGCGTCCATGAGGGATTGCTGCGATTGCTGGAATTCAACTATGACCGGATTTACAAGAATCCCCGTGTGCGGGAAAAAGACGAAAAACTCAGCCGATTGTTTCGAGTGATCTTCAAGCAATGCCTGGACGACCTGAACCACCAGCGCCCGGATACACCGATCATGCGTTTCGCCCAATGGCGATCGCTGGGGACTTATCACCGCGATACGCCGCCGGCGCGCATGGTGGTGGATTTTATCTCCGGGATGACCGACGCCTACTTCCTCGCCCAGGCCCGTCAAAACCTCCTGCCGTCCGGCTTCGGCGAAACGGTCTGAGAAATAAATTACTTTT
>JADFCT010000068.1 GCA_017161665.1 Candidatus Sumerlaeota bacterium | reverse complement strand
AATTTCACTTGGACAAACCAATCCTGTTCAACACCCGATTCACACTGAATCATGATACCATCCGCCAAAAGCTGGCGATTGTTTCCGGCGTTCATTCAACCGATGCCAGCGCCCGGATTCGAGCCCGACGAGCATTGCTCGATTATGGCGCGTATGCCGTTCCGGGACTCCTTGAAATCCTGAAGCCCCTTCCCCACTCTTCCGCCTCAACAGAGACCTTAATCCGTGATAGCGCCGTCTATTTCCTGAGTTTCAACAGCCGCCGTCGCAACGATCCGGTCCATCCCGATCCGACCATTGAAGCGGAGAACCAAACCCTCCGGAAATGGCGATATGACCTTGAGGCTCCAGAGTTCGAAAAAAAGCAGATTATTGCCCAATGGATTGAATGGTATGATCGCCATCCGGACCGATGGACATTGACGACACCGGACAAGATTCGACTGTTCTTCCTGGATACGCGATTCGCCCATTATTGGGCCAATTTATTGCGACTGGATTTTGGTGTTTCCAGAGACAATGAGCCGGTGCTGGTGACCTTGATCGGCAAATTGAAGTATTCCCTGTCCCTGTCTCTCGTCTCTCTGCTGCTGGCTTATCTGATTTCAATCCCGCTGGGAATCTTTTCGGCGGTTTTCAAAGATACCCGGGCCGATCGCGTCGTGACGGTGCTCTTATTTGTCCTCTATTCACTTCCGGTTTTTTTTGTGGGGATGCTTCTTCTGACATTTGTAACCGACGCCTCGCCCTTTCCCGCCCTGCGCTGGTTCCCTGTGGGGGGATGGCAGGAGGTCAATGATCAGCGCCTCACCTCGCTGGAGCAAATAGGGGAAATCATAAAACGCCTGGTTCTACCGGTTCTTTGCCTGACCTACGGGTCGCTGGCCGTCCTGAGTCGCTATATGCGCGCTGGTTTGCTGGAGGTCATTCAGTCCGATTATATCCGCGCCGCCCGGGCCCGCGGGCTGGATGAATGGACCGTGGTCCTCAAACATGGTGTGCGGAATGGTCTGCTGCCCATTCTCACGCTCTTGGCCAATCTGTTGCCAGCCGCCATGGGGGGCGCCGTCATTGTCGAATACCTTTTTGGCATTCCCGGCATGGGCGCCTGGGTGGTCGAAGCCGTCCGGGGGCGGGATCTCAATGTTGTCATGGCCGTTCAGATGATATCCACCGTCCTGACCTTGTTGGGCATTCTTCTGTCGGACATCGCGTATGCCATGGTGGATCCAAGGATTACCTATGAATAGCCGGTCTGAAAACACAGTCTGTTTTGAAGCGCCACACGACCGCTCCCCCGGGTCCACTGTCTGGGGGCGTTTGCGTCGAGACCGATGGGCCATGCTTGGTCTCAGCAGTGTGTTTGCCTTCTTTCTGTTGGCCGTCGGCGCGCCCCTTCTTGCGCTGGATGTTCCTATTTATCTGAAGATAGACGACGAGCGATCCTTTCCTCTTCTCTCCGAACTGTTCAACCGCCTGTTTTTTGAGAGCGCCGTGGATATTTTCTTCAATCTTTTACTGGTCGCCTCCCCGGCGTATTTGTCGATTTGGGGGATTGTCCGATTCTTCGGGAAAAGCCTCATCCGATCCCGACGCCACCTTCTCTTCTCCCTCACGGCGTTGCATCTGGGGCTGTTCGCCCTCGTCACGCCACAGCATTTTGGAGGACACCGGAATCCCTTTTACCGAACCGCTGCCGTCACCGATTATACTCGAATGATCGAAACACTCAAGGGGGACGGACATTCCGTTCAATTCCTGTTCCCCTTTTTTCGCCACAGCATCAACCTCTCGGAACGGGGGCGAACCTTTCGGCCGCCATCGCGAGACCATCTTCTGGGTACCGATCAACAGGGGCTGGATAACCTGACGCAGATTATTTATGGAACCCGCACGTCGTTGACCATTGGTGTCGTCGCCGTATCCATCTATGTGCTCATCGGCGTCGTTCTGGGGGCCCTGGCCGGGTTCTACGGTGGATGGGTCGATGGCGTCATTTCGCGTTTCATCGAAGTCATGATCTGTTTCCCCACCTTCTTTCTGATTCTGACCCTGGCCGCCTTCGTCGAAAACCGTTCAATTTTTCATGTCATGGTGATCATCGGCCTGACGGGATGGCCCCAAGTGGCCCGTTTGGTCCGCGCGGAGTTTCTGAAACAAAAGGCACTGGAATATGCCCGCGCCGCCTGCGCCCTGGGGCTTTCCGAGCGGCGCATCATCTTCCGACACCTGCTGCCCAATGCCCTGGCGCCTGTTCTCGTGACCGCCACCTTTGGGGTGGCGGCCGCCATTTTGATCGAATCCAGCCTGTCATTCCTGGGACTCGGTGATCAGACGGCCCCCAGCTGGGGGCGGATGCTCAACAACGCCAGAGAAACGCCTCGCGTGTGGCTCGTCCTGGGGCCGGGCTTCCCCATCTTTCTGCTGGTCTGCGTCCTGAACCTGGTCGGTGAAGGACTCCGAGACGCTCTGGATCCGAAACTGAGAAAGTAGTGACGAAAAAAGATGCGCGAACACTCCCCGAACAACAGACCGGCAGATGAACCAGCCGCCCCCCTTCTGCGCGTTGAGAATCTTAAAACGATTTTCCACACGCAGAAAGGTGTCGCCCGGGCCGTGGATGGCGTGTCTTTTCACATCTTGCCCCGTGAAACCGTCGCCATTGTGGGTGAATCCGGATGTGGCAAATCCGTCACCGCTCTGTCAATTCTGCGATTGATCGCCTCTCCCCCTGGCCTCATCGCGGAAGGGCGGATGCTTTGGGGCGAGGAGGACTTGCGAAAGGCCCCGCCTGACCGGATGCGCGCCCTTCGTGGCGCAGAAATCGCCATGGTCTTTCAAGATCCCACGACGTCACTGAATCCCGTATTTACCATTGGCGATCAGATTGCCGAGACGATCAGTCTCCATCAGGGACTGTCTTCCATCGAGGCACGCGAACAGGCCCTGCACGCGCTGCGACGAGTACAGATCCCAGACCCGACAACACGAATCGATCAATATCCGCATCAAATGTCCGGAGGGATGAGACAACGTGTCATGATCGCCATGGCTCTGTGCTGCTATCCCCGACTTCTGATCGCGGACGAGCCCACAACGGCTCTGGATGTGACGGTTCAGGCTCAAATTTTGAATCTCCTCAGACAGCGCCAGGAAGACGACGGCACGGCCCTTTTGCTCATTACCCACGATCTGGGCGTTGTGGCCAAAATCGCCCATCGGGTTCTGGTCATGTACGCGGGACAGATCGTGGAGTCAGCGACGACGATGGACCTGTTCCAACGCCCCCGCCACCCGTACACGGCCGGGCTCTTTCGCTCGGCTCCTCGAATCGATACCCACGCTCCCCTGACGCCCATTGAGGGGATGGTCCCCGATCCGGTGGACTATCCTCTCGGCTGCCGATTCCATCCCCGCTGTCCATGGGCGATCCACCGTTGCGCCATTGAAACGCCGCCCTTGCGAGTGGCCCCCAACGGCAACAGCGCCTGTCCCCATCTCAGAGCCTGCTGGCTGGCCGAGGCCCACCCCGAAGGGGATTTTTCAAGCGCGCCGCCCCCCGCTTCGCCGGCGTCGTCGGAGGTTCGAACATGACCTGCCCCCCAACGCCTATCCTGGAGGTTTCCAATCTGGTCAAACGGTATCCGATGCCAAAGGGCTTCCTCCGTTCGACCCCGGCGGACATATGCGCCGTAAACGGCGTCTCTCTGACGATTCAACCGGGCGAGACCCTGGGCCTTGTCGGCGAATCCGGTTGCGGCAAGACCACGCTCGGACAGTGCATTCTGCGCTTAATCGAACCCTCAAAAGGGGAAATTCAGTTCAACGGTTGGGACTGGCAGGCGCTGTCGGGAATCGAATTGCGCCGGGCGCGTCGAAACATGCAGGTTGTTTTTCAGGATCCCTTCGCCTCACTGAATCCTCGCATGACAATCGGCGACAGCATCGGCGAAGCGATGCTCGTTCACGGGTTGGCCGACCATCGCCGCGTCGCAACGGCCGTGGGGAGCCTGCTGGAACGGGTGGGTCTGCCGCCGTCCTGGGCGGACCGCTATCCCCATGAATTGTCCGGCGGACAAAGGCAGCGGGTTGGTATTGCCCGAGCGGTGGCATTGGAGCCCAAACTCATCATTTGCGACGAAGCCGTCTCCGCTCTGGATGTCTCCATCCAGGCTCAAATACTCAATCTCCTCATTGACCTGCGCCGGGAAATGGAACTGGCTTATCTGTTTATTGGCCACAATCTGGCCACCGTCAAGCACATCTCCGACCGGATCGCCGTCATGTACCTCGGGCAAATCGTCGAAACGGCCCCGGCAGATGCATTGTTTGATCACCCAGCCCATCCATACACACAGGCCCTGCTTTCCGCCATCCCCTCCCTTTCGCCGCAGCGGTCCACCCTGCCCGCCCCACTGGAAGGGGAACCCCCATCTCCAATCCGGCAGCCAACAGGCTGTCCCTTTCATCCGCGCTGTCCGGCCGCCATGGAGATCTGTTCCCTCACGCCCCCGACGCGGACGGACCTGGGCAAAGGTCACTCCGGCCGTTGCCACCTACTGGGTCAAATTCCACTGAATCCGGAGTGGCCGCGCCGCTTGGCCGTCCATCAACAGGAAATGACGAACAAGCGAGTCCAAGGAGCGAGTCAGGCCCCCGCGCGCGCCTTGCCGCCATCCGACGACGCCCTCGAACGGGAAAAGATCTTCGAGCGCAAGCGACTAATTCAAAAAAGCAAACGTCTCCGGCGCCGCCAATCGACCCGAATCCGTCGTATTTTGATCGTGGGCTTCGTAAGCTTGGGCATTATTGCCCTGTGGACGATACTCAACCATCTCGTTTTTCTTCCCCGCCAACTGGAAAAACAGGCAACGGCGCTCCGCGCAGAAATTGAGGCATTTCATGCCATTTTCAAGCGCTATCCCCGCGATCTCAACGAATTAGGCTGGCGTCTTCACGCCATTTTTCCCCAAGGCGAAGCTCGAGATCCTCGCGGGCGGCCTTGGATCTATCGCCCGCCCGAAAAACAAGACGGCTTATATGGATTGCAAGTCGCCGAGAGCGATGGCATCATGCAAGGCGACAAAACAATGGAAAGCCCCTGATTCGATTCAAACGGTGACGACCTAACGCCATACCAATATATCGGCGGCCCCATACGAGCAAAAAATATCGCGTTTGGGTAGCGGATTTCTTTTGGTTCAGGCCCTCAAAAGCATGGAAAAATGCGTGGAAAAATCGGTCAAATTCAAACTTCTATGGGATTTCGCTTTACAAAGGGCGTCGTGGACCGGTAGGCTCTCTCTGTAACATGAAATGTATTGCGGCAGGAAAATCCTGACGAAACCGGCTTCTTAAACCATGATTATTCGAACGAGAGCTTACGCGCGAGCCGGCTTGATCGGCAATCCGTCCGATGGGTATTTCGGAAAAACCATTGCTGTCATCCTCCGTAATTTCTGCGCGGAGGTCACCTGCTACGAAACGCCCAAACTCATCATCGCTCCCTGCCGACTGGACAACTCGGAGTTTGTATCCCTTGAGGGGCTGGCGCTGGATGTTCGGGCCAACGGATATTATGGTGGCGTTCGACTCATCAAAGCGACGCTCAAACGATTTTATGATTATTGCCGGGAAGGCGGTATTCAAATCCCGGATCGAAACTGCACCTTAGAATATAACTCCAACATCCCCCTGCGAGTAGGCTTGGGAGGCTCGAGCGCCATCATTATCGCCACCTTGCGCGCCTTGATGAACTTCTACGGTGTTGATATTCCCCTGGGACAATTGCCGAATCTGGCGTTGAGCGTGGAAACGGAAGAACTCGGCATTGGCGCAGGTCTTCAGGATCGAGTCATTCAATCGTATGAAGGCGTTGTGTACATGAACTTTGACCGGGAACTGATGAATAAACAAGGCTACGGTCACTACACCCAGATTTCGCCATCCCTCCTTCCCCGCCTGTTTGTCGCATATGACGACCACGCCGGCGAGGGGACGGAAGTCTTCCACAACAGCATCCGCGCTCGCTGGGAAGAAGGCGATCCGGAAGTCATCGCCGCCATGGCGCGATTCGCCGACCTGGCCGACCAAGCCTATGAAGCCCTTCTGGCGGGCCGGCCCGAGGACCTGGGAGCGCTCTTGGATACCAATTTTGACCAACGGAAGGCCATCTCGCGCCTGAATCCCCATCATGTCCGTCTGGTGGAAACCGGGCGGCAAAACGGCGCTCATCTCAAATATGCCGGTTCGGGGGGCGCGGTCATCGGCACGTGTGATGACGATGAACACTTTGAGCGTCTGGCGGCAGCCTATCGAGCCATCGGCGCCAAAATCCTGCAACCAGATATTCGTGAACGAAGCGTCACTTACTAGTGTGACGCCGGAAGGCTTTGAAAGATTATGATAAAAAAAGCAGTGATCCCCGCAGCCGGATATGGCACGCGATTTCTGCCGGCCACCAAGGCTCAACCCAAAGAAATGATGCCCGTCATCGACACACCCGTCATTCAGTATGTTGTCGAGGAGGCCCTCCAAGCCAATGTGGACGATATTATGATCGTGACGGGCCGGGGCAAACGCGCAATCATCGACCACTTTGACCGCAGCATGGAGATGGAGTATTTCCTGAAGGAAAAAGGGAAAACCGAACTACTGGAACACCTGCGAAACATATCCGAACTGGCCGATATCTACACGATCCGCCAAAAACAGTCCAACGGCCTGGGGGACGCTATCAAGTACGCTCGTCGCCACACGGCTGATGAAGCCTTTGTCGTAATGCTCGGCGACACGATCCTTGAATCATTTACGGACAAAAATTGCGCCGGGCAATTAATCGAAACCTATAACCGCATCCGCCGGCCCATCATCGCTGTGGAACAGGTTCCGACCGAGAAAGTCCATCGGTACGGCGTGATCAAGGGGAAAGAAGTCGAACCTGGCGTCTATTTGATTGAGGAATTGGTGGAAAAACCCCGTCCGGAAGAACGCCCTTCCAATCTGGCAATCTGCGGACGCTATATCCTGACGCCCGAAATTTTCGGGTATCTGGATAAGACAGCGTGCGGTAAAGGCGGCGAAGTTCAATTGACCGATGCCCTGAACATGATGGCCAAGAACGAGCAAATCTTCGCCTATCAGTTTAAAGGCCGCCGCCATGACATCGGCAATCGGCTGGACTACCTGAAGTCCACAGTGCTTCTGGCCCTCCAGCGCCCGGATTTAAAAGACGAGTTCAGAGCCTTTGTACAGGAAGTCCTGAGTCTGGACGATCCTCGCCGGTACGGCTTGTGTGACACACGCCTGCTGGATTCGATCCTGAAAAAGGATCGCGGCGAAGACGAATCGACAGACTGATCGAGACGCGTAAATCACCCCCAAGGAAACATTTATGAAACTAATTGACGAATTCAGAGAGAAAATTGACCGCGTGCGTAGCATGTTGCAGCGTGAAGCCTTGGCCGGGGTAATGCTCAAACGACAATCGAACTTCTCCTGGATCACCTGTGGTGGACAGGCCAATGTGTCGATGGCCTCTGAAATTGCCCGCGCCTCGATTCTCATCACCCCCGCCAAAATCTGCCTGATCGCCTCGAACATCGAACTCGAGCGGGTTTTGAAAGAGGAAATCCGCACGTTAACCAAGGAAATGGATGTCGAAGAGTATGCTTGGAATCAGAAAAGCGATTCCGAGGTGGCCAATTCGATTATGCAGGGCAAAAAATGGGGCAGCGACGTCCCCTGTCGAAGCGCCCGAACCGTCACCGGTCCGGTCCTCGCCATTCGAACACCATTACACCCTGGCGAAATTCTCCGCTATCGAGGTGTCGGCAAGGACTTGGCCACCGTTCTGACGGCAGTGGCTCAAGCCATCAAGCCGGGGATGACGGAACTGGAAATCGCCGGGATGATGGCCCAAAGCCTGATCGCAAAGGAAATCATGCCGGCCGCCCTGCTGGTCGCCGCTGATGACCGGATCAAAAAATATCGTCATCCCATCCCCAAAGCCAACAAAGCCCGGAAACGAGTGATGCTGATCGCCAATGTCAAACGACATGGTCTGCACGCCTCAGCCACGCGCACCGTGTGCTTTGGCAAACCACCGGCCCAACTCGTCGATCGCCATGCGTCCTGCTGTCGAATTGAAGCCGCCGCCATGGCCACAGCCCGCCCCGAAACCGCGATGGGCAAAATTTTACAGGCCATGGTGGCCGCCTATGACGCCGAGGGCTACGCCGACGAATGGCGCAATCATCACCAGGGCGGCCCCATCGGATATGACGGAAGGGATCTGATTCTGACCGTCCCCGGTCTCAAGGCGCCCGTCCAGGATGGCCAGGCCTTTGCCATGAATCCAACAATCTCCGGCGCCAAAAGCGAAGATACCTTTATCGCTCGAACCAAGGGACCGGAAATCATTACCGTTGATTCAAAATGGCCCACCATTGAATGTGAAACCGCCGTGGGTGTGATCAAACGCCCGGCCATGCTGATTCGATAGATTGGGAACTCTGACCACTATGTCCACTCCCCCCATAGATTTACTGGCCATCGGCGCCCATCCCGATGATGTGGAACTCTTTTGCGGCGGCACGGTTGCCAAAATGGTCGCCGCAGGGCGAAGCGTGGTAGTCGCTCACCTCAGCGCTGGGGAGCGGGGAACACGCGGCTCCCGCGAGGAGCGGCTGGCGGAAGCCGATGCTGCCGCTAAAATTTTGGGCGTCGAGTGGCATGTGCTGGACTGTGGCGATACCCGCATGGAAAATACCGAATCCAATCGCGAACAGATTATTCGACTGATCCGGGAACTCAAACCAACCATCGTATTGACCCACGACCCCAACGACCGTCATCCCGATCATCGCAAAGCCAATGAAATGGTGACCGACGCCTGTTTTTATGCCGGCGTCGGCGGCATCGAAACCGACCATCCGCGCCATCGCCCCCAAGGCGTCTTCTATTTCATCGGGAACGGAAAGGGCCAGCAAAGCCCCCAATTCGTCGTGGATGTGACCACGACCTTCGAACAAAAGATGCAATCACTCAAGGCATACCAATCCCAATTTTTCAATCCCGCCTATCAGGGAGCAGATACCTACATCGCTTCCGAACGATTTTGGTTGTCCCTGGAGGGACGCGCCCGTATGTTCGGCTCGCTCATCGACGCGAATTATGGTGAAGCCTTTGTCTCCGATCGCCCGCTGCCCGTCGGGGACCCCACCGCTTTGTTTGCTCCATCCTCATAGGAACAACTTGCCGCCCCCTTTGCGAATTGATAAAATCGACACATGAAATTCGCTGATAAATTCATATCCCATACGCTTCGGGCCACCGGTCGATTCATTCAGAGATGGCGCCGACGCCTCATCGCCCTGACCCTTGGCATGCTTGCCGGTCTCATCCTTCTCCTCGCCTGGCCCATGCGCGCCGACACATACCTCCTCGGTCCGGTCAGCGGCGAGATGCAGGACCGCCATGGCCATCTGCTGTACGCCTTTCTGAACGCGAATGAGCAATGGCGCTTCCATCGTCCCCTTGAGCAGATCAGTTCTCATCTGATCCACGCCACCATTGCCGTTGAAGATCAACGCTTCAACTCGCACCACGGCGTCGATCCGCTGGCCGTACTGCGGGCGGTCAGGCAAAATCTGATGCAACAACGCGTTGTATCCGGGGCCTCGACAGTGTCGATGCAGGTTGTCAAACTTTCAGGACATTCGGGACCCGGATTGGCCGGAAAGATCACGCAAGCCGTTCAGGCGATTCGGCTGGAGCTTCGAACGTCAAAGGATCAAATCCTGGAAGCCTACCTCAACGCCGCCCCGTATGGGCGAAACCTTGTCGGCTGTGAAGCGGCAGCCCGCCGATACTATGGGAAGCCCGCCCACGAACTCACGCTGGCCGAAGCGGCGCTCCTGGCCGGACTGCCGCAGGCGCCGGTTCGGTATGATCCCATCCGCCACCCCAACCGTGCGCGCCTTCGACGGAATCACGTTCTCCAGCGCATGTTACAGGATGAACACATTACGCAGGCACAGCACGATCGGGCGGTATCCGAGCCGGTTCATGCCCAATGGCTCCCCTACCCCCATCGGGCCACTCATACCGCCCTGGAGTTTGCGCCCCTGATCCGCAAACGCGGCATGGTGAGAATGTCTCTGGATAAAGCAATTCAAAAGCGCGCCGAAACAATCATCACTGACGCCATCGCCAGCAGGGATGGAACCATCACAAACGGGGCGGCAGTGGTTATTGACCCCTCCGATGCGTCGGTTCTGGCATGGGTGGGGGGCGCGGATTTTCATAGCGCCCATGGTGGACAAGTCGATGTCTGTCAAGCCCGTCGGTCGCCCGGCTCTACGCTCAAACCCTTTCTCTATGCCTTCGCCATGGAAAACGATCAACTGTATCCCTGCGAAATCCTCCTCGACGGCCCGCTTGATTACGGCCTTTTCGCTCCCGAAAACTTCGAGCGGCGCTATCGCGGTCCCGTCTCCGCGAGCGAAGCCTTAAGCGATTCGCTTAATACGCCCGCCGTCAACGTGTTGACCCGTATCGGGTACGGCCCCGCCTGGGAGTTCCTGAGACGCATTGGATTTCATACCCTTGATCGCGAAGCAGAAACCTATGGTCTGGGATTGATACTGGGAGGATGCGATGTCCGCCTGCATGATCTGGCCCAGGCCTATACGATGCTGGCTGCTCTGGGGAATCATCGACCTCTCAAGCGCTTCCTGGACCCTGAACTCTCGCCGGAAATGACATCACCGGTCGCTGTCAGCGCGACACAGGTCTTATCCACAGGAACCGCCTTGGCTATTTATGATATGCTGGAGCAACCACTGCCCGGTGAGACGCTTCACGATCTGGCCGGAACCATTAACCGCCAAACCCGTGTCGCCTGGAAAACGGGCACATCCAATGGATATCGCGACGCCTGGACCTTCGCCTACAACCGCCACTATGTCGTCGGCGTCTGGTTGGGCAATAATGATGGCTCCGGCTCGCAACATCTCGTCGGCATCCAGGCGGCGGCTCCGGTGGCGGCCCGCCTGTTCCGCTCCCTCCCCGAGCGCAACGCGCCAGCCTGGCCGGTCTCCGGTCCCTGGCGCCGTCCCGTTCAGGTCTGCGCCGTCAGCGGACTGCCAGCGACGCAATGGTGTCCCTCTTGTCAGACCTCGCCAATCCCACGAAATCAATTCCTGCTTCGAAAATGTGATGTCCATCACCCGATCGGAAAAGCCGTCTTCGACGATGGACCATCCGTCTCCACTCGATGGCCGTCATCGGCCATCGAATGGAATCTGTCCGATATCAAAGCGCCCAAGCCCTTAATGGCCCCATCCGGAGAATCGCATCCCGCCACCGTTGATTCGCTGGCAATCCTGGCGCCTGTTGAGGGCGCCGAGTTTATTCTGACCGGAGCCGAGGGCGGGGACCGCATCCGGTTGCGCGCTTCGGGTGAGGAGCAGGAACCACTGGAATGGTTCATTAATGATCGTTACTTGGGACGTTCCACCCCCAATCGTCCATTGATGCTGACGCTGACTCCCGGTAGGCATCGTCTGGCTTGCATGAATCCTTCTGGACAAACGCGCGCTGTTGATTTTAAGGTTTTGACATCGTCGGAAATTCCCTGAATCTCAATCGCTGTCCTTTCGAGACAGCAAAAGGAACCCACACCATGAAACGAAGAGACGTTTGTCTCGCAATCGGGGGCCTGTTCTTGCTCTCCACCGCATTCGCAGAACCGATCCGCACCGGAACGGCCGCCAGCCCTTTACGCGTTCATCCCGAAAACGCACGCTATTTTACCGATGGCGTCAAGAACCCCGACGGTTCACTCCGAGCGGTTTTCCTGACCGGTTCGCACACATGGAACAATCTGGTGGACATGGGAAAGACCGATCCTCCTGAAGCGTTCGACTATGAGGCCTATCTGGATTTTCTGGAACGGTATCACCATAACTTTATTCGACTGTGGACCTGGGATTCCACCGCCTGGGATACCCGGGCCAATGGCAAATGGGGAAAAGATTTTGTTCACCACTGCGCCCCGCTCGTCTGGGCTCGCACGGGCCCTGGGAATGCGCTGGACGGCAAACCAAAATTCGATCTGACCCAATTCAACCCCGAATATTTTTCCCGTTTGCGCGACCGTGTCCAAGCCGCCGGCCAACGAGGAATCTATGTTTCCGTCATGCTCTTCGAGGGATGGGGATTGAGCCACGGTGACCGAAACCGGCAAGGAACACCGGACGGCTGGGCCTATAGGAGCCATCCCTTTCATCCGGATAACAATATCAAT
>JADFCT010000067.1 GCA_017161665.1 Candidatus Sumerlaeota bacterium | reverse complement strand
GCAAGGGCGTTTTGAAGGGCAAATGGAAACTCGTCTCCTGGCAGAACAAATGGGAACTGTTCGATCTACAGGCGGATCGCACGGAAACGAAGGATTTGTCGGCCGAGTATCCGGATGTGGTTGACGAATTGAAATCTTTGCATGAACAATGGGTGGCCGCTTGCGCGGCGGTCTGACCAGCGCAATCCCGGACGTCCGATCGCCGGACGGCGGCGGCAGTTGAATCAATGGAATGCGCCTCGTGGGCGTTTAGGAATTCCTTGGAGGGAACAATCTATGGATCGACGCAGTTTTCTGAAAATGGGCGCCGCCGGGCTGGCGCTCAGCGCGGTGAGTCCTTATGTGGTCGGCGCGGACGCGCCGCCGAAACGGATGGGCCTGATCGGCAGCGGGTGGTATGGCAAGAGCGCCTTGCTGCGGTTTCTCCAGGTGGCGCCCATCGACGTGGTGGCGATCTGTGATGTGGACGAGACCATGCGCAAGGAGGCGGCGAAACTCATCGCCACCCGTCAGGTTTCGGGCAAGGAGCCGCGACTGTATCACGATTATCGGCAGATGCTTGCCAAGGAGAAATTTGACATCGTTCAGGTCTCGACGCCGGATCACTGGCATGCGCTGGCGGCCATTGCGGCCATGAAGGCGGGCGCCGATGTGTATTGCGAGAAACCCATCAGTGTCGATATCGTGGAAGGCCAGGCGATGGTCGCGGCGGCGGAGAAGTATGGCCGGATCGTTCAGATCAATACGCAACGGCGAAGCACCCCTCACCTGATCGATGCGCGGGACAAGATCATCCGCACGGGCAAACTCGGAACGATCGGCCATGTGGAGGTCTATTGCTACTACCACATGCGCACACGGGACACCTCGCCGCCTTCGGCTCCCCCTCCCGGACTGGATTTTGATTTCTGGACCGGCCCCGCGCCTCTGCGTCCCTTCCACAAGGCCATGCATCCGCGAGGTTGGCGGGCCTTCAAGGAATATGGTAATGGCATCCTGGGCGATATGTGTGTCCACATGTTGGACACGGTGCGCTGGATGCTCGAACTGGGCTGGCCGATTCGTGTGTCTTCCACGGGAGGCATTCTGGTGGATAAGGCCAGCGTGGCCAATGTGCCGGATACGCAAATGGCCGCCTTTGACTTCGGCGACCTGGAGGTGATCTGGCAGCATCGCACATGGGGCAAGGCCCCCGATCCCAGCGATCAGTGGGGCATGACCTTCTATGGCGACAAGGGCACGCTGAAAGCCAGTGTGCATGGTTATGAATTCATTCCGCAAAACCGGGACGCGGCGCCGATCAGCCAGAAGGTGGTGTATGAACTCGAGGAGTATCCCGAGGACAAGACCGAGGAGGGCCTGGAAAAACATGTGGCGCCGGCCATGCGGCGACACATCAAGGATTTTCTGGCGAGTATCGAAACGCGCAAGAAGCCGGTGGCCTCGGTTGATGACATTCACATCACGACGGCCAGTTGCATTCTGGCGAACATGGCCCTGGAGACGGGTCGGACCCTGGAGTGGGATCCTGCGGCGGGACGGATTGTCAACGATCCGGAAGCGAACAAACTGCTGGCCCGTCCCTACCGCGCGCCGTGGATTCATCCGACGCCGGCGACGGTGTGATCAGCCCGTTCTATGGCAACGCAACAGGCGTCCGGGAGTTGTTTCCCGGGCGCCGCTGTCTTATGCGATCCTGGATCAGGTCTTCGGTTCCGAGCGCCAGCTGGGATTGGTGAGGAATTCGTCTTCCACGGCGTCGGGATCGGTGGCGTTGTATTCGATGATGCGCCGCAGATGGGTCAGGCCCTCGTCGCTGATGGTGTCGAAGGCCACGGCGACCTGGGTGGGGGAGTGACGGCAAATGGCGCCCTGGACGCGGACGGAAATATCCGCGCCGGCCAGGCGAATGATGACTTCGCAACGGGTCTGCGATTCATCGGCGAGCGAATGCGTCAGGAGGCAACCGCCGGTGCTGATGTTTTCAATGGGAATCGATGGATACGTTTGCCCCCCCACAATCAGGGTGGCTTCGGCGTGATAGGGCACGCGGGTGAATTGTCGCTGTTGATCCGTCATAAGGGGGAGTCCTCCATTGGGAACCGGCGCGATGGTCAGTCCGCTTCCAGGAAATACGCCGCCGCTCCGGGCAGAATGCGATACCCTTCTTCGCTCTCGACCGCTTGTCCGTGGGCGATCTCAATCCGCTCATAGATGGCGCGTAATTCCTCGCGGCTGATGATGTTGCGCGAAACGAGGGCCAGTGTGACGGCGCGATTGACCAGAGCGACTTCAGTCAACTCCTCGATGAGATCTTCCAAATCCTGGACCTTTTGCATCAAGGTGTTGAGTGTCGCCTGCGCGTTTTCATCCAAATGAGCGGGACCGCCGCTGGTGTCCATAACGTATTCCCTTCCGGTAAATTGGGGTTTCCCAATGCGAGCGAACTGTCTGGGTCCCATTAGAACGAAGCGCGCCGAATCATGCAATCCCGAATTAACCGGTGGGATGGATCGGTTCGGGGGCCTGTGGTCTTCCGCGCCGTTGGCCAATCGTTTTTCCCTCGCTTCCTCAGCGGTTTCCCGGAACAATACCTCCATGATTTGATGAAAGGAAAATCAGCAATGGGGAAGCATTCTTGGTTTTTTTCAAAAAGTAATGGGTCATATGCCTTATGTCTTTTGTTGTGGGGGCTTTCGCTGTCCGGTCTTCCGGCCGCCGAGGCGACACCACCGCCTTTCGTTCCCGCCACAAGTGTCCCGGATGGGGGAGACCAGAAACAAACGGATCTCCGGCGCGTTATTATTCGAGAGGTGATGCCCGCCCTTGATGAAACCCTGACGCTCTTCGATCAACACGACGGGCTGCCGGATAGTACACTGATCTGGGGCGCGGACAAGGAATCCAATCAAGCGGCCATTGACAAACTCCTGGACAAGGCCATCACCCTGCTTGATGAATCCTATCTCAGCGATTATCGCGATATGATCCGAACCCTGGCGCAGCAGAATAAAGCGCGACAGGTCAAAATCATTGAAATGAAAAAAGAGCGGATCCTGGCGCCCCTTCATGCGGAAACATCGACCATGGAGCGGATGAATCCCTTTCTGAAGACCAAAGAGGCCTACGACAAACTGATCGGGGAAACGGAAGCCAATATCGCAGCGGCAGAACTTGAAATTGAAAAACTCAAGGCCCAACTGGGCGCCGAATTGCGCGCCAAAGGCATTCAGGTCTCCGATGAAGCCGTTGACGCGCTGGTTTCCACTGTTCCGGGGACGGACTTTATTTCCCTGGCCATCGTCTTTGAAAATATCAAGGAAGTGACACTCGTCCTTCAGAAGCTGACCGAAGAAAGCAGCGAATCACCCGAGACTGCCCGGCGGTATTATGGCATGTACGTCCTGTTGGCGCAGATGCTGGAGCGGGCGCAGACCCTCTTTGTTGAGACCGTTGAAAACGTGTATATCCCCAACCTGCGCCAATATGAGCAGGACGCCTTGACGAACATTGCGGAGGCGAAGCGTCTGATCGCCGCCCAACAGGGCGACGAGGAGGTCCTTCGCTCCAACATCTCGGCCAATCAGTTGACGATCGACGCCTCACGCAATTATATCGTGTATCTCGAAGCCATGGCCAAGGGCGTGCGCGATCAGATTGAGAACACCCGCCGCATTCGGGCCACGGCCGTCAACACCTACAAGACGGTGGCCGTGTCCAGTAACGTGGCGGATCTGATCCGCACGGGCAACCGCAATTTCGATAAGATCATGAAACTCAACATGCCACAGCTCCGGGCCTTTAACAACACCGCGCTGCGCCGGGAATACGAACAACTGGATGTGGGCCTCATCAAAGATCGGTAGAAATCAACGCCCCGTCGCCGCCGCTTCGCGCTTCGGGCGGGCGGCGGCGCGGGGATCGACAGTCCCGGCTTTTTTCGATAACGGACGTGTTCATTTCATGTCGGAAACCTTGACCCAACAGATCCGGCGCCGGTTGACCCGGGCGCTGTGGCGTTTGTTGTTCGCTCTGGCTGTGGCCGGAGGGATCCTGGGCCTGTATGGTCTGATTCTGTGGGCCTTTATGGAGGCCCACTGGACCGTTTTTGTGTTGGCTGGATTATTTGCCCTGGCGGTGGCTGTCAAGGCGGATATGGCGCCCTACTATCGGGCGCAGTTACGGAATCGCCGGGAACGGACGGGGTGGGGGATTGAATCGTTTCGGGATCAAATCCGGGACTATGGTTTGAGTGATGAGGTCACTCGGGCGATTTACGAGGAGACGCAGGCCTGCGCCCACATTCGGAATTATCCGGTTTCCAAGGACGATGTGCTCGCCGCTGTCTTCACGTGGGACGGTTTCGTGGCCAACGAGATATACGAAGGGGTTCTGGACCGACTCGGCCGTTCCAGCGACCGAGAGTCCAGTGACTTGCTGGACGCCTATACGCTGGAAGATGTGGTTCGCGAAATTGCCAACCGCGTACGGTCCACAAATAGGCCTTGACTGAATGAGAAGAGGCCTCCATCATTCCCGCCCTTCGGCTGCGCCGTTCCCGGCGCAGGGCGTCGGTATGCTAAACGGTCCAAAGTTGTTTTTATGAATAAGATCTCCGTCAAACCGATATCTGGATTTCCCGAGAATCTGCCGATGCGTCAGCAGATCGAATGTGAGATGATCGATACGATCCGCTCGCAATATGAGCTGTTCGGATTTCAGCCGATTGAAACGCCGGCCGTGGAGCGGATGGACGTCCTGACGGCCAAGGGTGGCATGGGGCGGCAGATCTATACAGTGGGCAAGCCGGAGGGAACGGAATCGAAGACGGCCATGGGGCTCCATTTCGACCTGACGGTTCCCCTGGCGCGGTATGTGGCCTGTCACGCCAACGATCTGACCTTTCCTTTCCGGCGTTATCAGATCCAAAAGGTCTGGCGTGGTGAGCGCGCGCAGCGGGGGCGGTTCCGCGAGTTCTATCAATGCGACATCGACGTGGTGGGGCGGCAGAATCTGGACGATGTTTATGACGCCGAGATTCCGGCCATCATTTCGAGCGTCTTCGAGGCCATCGGTGTCAGCGAGCACATCATCCATGTGTCCGACCGCCGTATCTGGCGCGATGTGGCGAAGGCCTTTGGCTGGTCGCCCGAGATGTCGGGTCTGGTCTTGCAGGAACTGGATAAATCGCAACGGGACGGACTGGATACGGCGCTGAGCCGGATGACGGCGCAGGGCGTGGAGGACCGGGTGACGGCGTTTGTGCGGGACATGGTTTCGGCGGAGGATTTCGCCGGTGTGCGTCAGGTGTTTGAATCTTCAGATGTAGCCCTTGACGGACTGAGGGTTCTTGAGAATACTATCGCCACTGCGGTCCTTCTGGGATGTTCGCCCGACAAGATACACTACGACCTTACCATTGCCCGGGGGCTGGATTATTATACGGGCACGGTGTTCGAGACCTTTATCCCCGGCCGGGAAGAATGGGGCAGCGTCTGTTCGGGTGGTCGGTACGATGATCTGTCCGAATATTTCTCAAAAGAGAAGTTCCCCGGCGTCGGCGTGAGCATCGGCCTCAGCCGCCTCCTGAATCTTCTGGTGGATTCGGGGATGATCGATGGGACGCCGCGAAGCGCCACGACTGTCCTGGTGACAGTTCTTGAAAAAGAACATTGGCGCCGTTATCTGGAACTGGCCCGCGATCTGCGGAACGCGGGGATTGCGACGATTGTTTATCTGGAAGACGCCGGACTGGGCAAACAACTGGGATACGCTTCGGATTTGGGGATTCCCTATGCCATCATCGCCGGAGGGAACGAATGGTCCGCCGGTTGTGTCAAGATCAAGGACTTGAATCAGCGGACCGAGGATAAGGTGGCCTGTTCGGAAGTCGTTTCATATATCGCCGCACGGCGATAGCGTGTGTTTTTGATTTGTGGTGGCATTAGCTCAGTTGGTTAGAGCGCCGGATTGTGGATCCGGAGGTCGTGGGTTCGAAGCCCATATGCCACCCCATTCCTTCGCCGCCGGAGTCATGGGCGAAGGGCGCGTGTTGGCGCATGGCTCCGTTTTGTGGTGGCATTAGCTCAGTTGGTTAGAGCGCCGGATTGTGGATCCGGAGGTCGTGGGTTCGAAGCCCATATGCCACCCCAACCTGCCTCGGCGTTTTGTCTCGCCTTTCCATTCTGTCAATCCATGGGTTTGTTCCGGAGGTTGCCATGAAGAAATCCGAATTGGCCGTCCAGGTGGCCGAAGCCTGTGATCTGTCCGATCCGGCCGGAGTGGCTGCCGTCGATGCGGTGTTTCAGATTATTGCCGATGCGCTGATCGCGGGTGATCGGGTGGCGCTTCCTCAATTTGGCACATTTGAAATAAAAGAACGCCCCGCGCGAACGGGGCGTAACTTTCGAACCGGCGAGGTCATGGACATTCCGGTCTCAAAAACGATCACCTTCAAACCGGCCTCCCATCTCAAGACTGCTTTTAAAAAAGACGACGCTTCTTAAGCGGTTCGGCCGCTGTTTTCAGGGGGCGACGATGGCGGCCACCCAGTGGCCCTTGCCCGGCGCCTTGATTTTCACAATCCGACCGCCTTCGATGGTTTGTTTGTCGCCCCATTCGCCGCGGGCGATATCGATCCAGCGCAGATCATATTTTCCAGGGGCCTGGGTCAGATCCAGTCCCACTTCGCCGCCGTTTGTGAAATACAAGGCATAGGCTTTGCCCGGTTGGGCGGCCAGATAGGCCTCATTGTCTTCGCGCTGGGACAGCAGATTGTTGGCCGCTTCCACATCCCAGGCCTTGATGAGCGTTTCCAGTTTGCGCGCCGCCCGGACGGCATTGGCCGCCGGTTTGCTCAGGCCCAGGCCCGAGTCCGGGCGATGAAAACGAGCCGAAGCGGCCCCGCCGATCACATGACGCCACCAGCGTTCGAGTCCGTCCTGATTGTCGCCGAATCGCCCGCCATCGGCGCCGTAGGTCTTGACAGTATTCAGGGGGCGGGGTTTCGCTTTGATGTGCTGGCGAACCCATTGGAAGTTGTCCCAGTGAATCTGTCCTTTCTTCTGATTATTCTGTGACACGTCGGCGAAGTCATAGCGTTCCGGGTGATTCAATGTCCGTCCGTGCCGTTCGGCCGTCAGATCCCAGTCGTCCCACATCTCGGTCACACAGACTTCTTTTCCCGCTTCACGGGCCTTGTCTTTGATGAATTGAGCCCAATAGGCGCCCCAGGCTTCTTCGCCCGAGGTTTCATTATCCATGCAATACAAGACATGATTGTATTTCAGGGAATAGGACAGCAATTTGGAGACAAAGGCCTGTTGGTATCCGAGGAGGAGCTGGTTGTTTCGCTGTTGCGGCGTGGTGAAGAAGAAGGGCTGCTTGTTCGCGCCGGGATGATCGGGATAGGTTTGGGCGAATCCCGATTCCTCGTAGGTGTAGTTGACGTTGTTTTTGGGATTGTAGGGATGGACGAGCCAGTTGTCCCGCGCATGATCGAAGCGGTCCCACACTTCGATCTGGACGATGATGTCCCGTTCGGCGGTCCACTGGAGCATATTCGAAAACCGATTCCAATATTCCTCGTTCCATTGCTTGAGGTCGTATTTTCCGTTTTCGAGTTTTTTGTACGGATAGATCTCGAAATCGTGATCCGGCCGGTCGCTCATGGTGTTGCGAATGTAGTTGGCGCCGACTGCCTGCATGGCGTCCAGGTGCTCTTTGAGGTCCGGGATCTGAAACAAGCTGTCGTCTTTGCTGGCGCCCAGAAGCAGGACGGGCTGGCCCTTGTACTGCCAGTACTGAGGATTCTTTTCGTAGGGGCGAATCCGGTTCTCATTTTCGCCCATGGCCGGTCTGGCCAACGCCATGCAGACTCCCATGATCACGAGGGCAGCAAAGGCGCTGCGGTGCTGGTGAGACATCAGTCGTTCCTTTCGTGTGTTGAGTTGACGGCGTCCGGACCTGTCGGGAACGCCTAGAGGGTCAGTTTCCGGTAGCGGGAGCGACGACCGGAGAAAGCCTTTTCCCCCAGTTCCTTGCGACGCATCCGTTCGTAGTCCTGAAAGTTCCCTTCAAACCATCGAACCGTTCCTTCTCCTTCGAAGACTAGCAAGTGGGTGCAGACGCGATCCAGAAAAAAACGATCATGGCTGATAATCATCATACAGCCGCTGAAGGTATGGATGGCGTCTTCCAACATGCGCAGCGCGTTGATGTCCAGGTCGTTGGTGGGTTCGTCCAGCAAGAGGAAGTTTCCGCCGCGCTTGATCAGTTTGGCCAGATGGACGCGATTGCGTTCGCCGCCGGACAGATCGCCGACGCGTTTTTGCTGATCCGTTCCCTTGAAATTGAATCGGCTGACGTAATTGCGGGCGGCAATGACGCGTTCGCCCAGGTGGATGTCTTCAAGGCCTTCACTGATTTCTTCAAAGACTGTGTTCTCGCCGTCCAGCCCATCCCGTTCCTGGTTGACATAGGCCATTTCGACGGTGGCGCCGATTTCGATTTCGCCGGAGTCGGGCGCTTCCTGGCCGGTGACCATTCGGAAAAGGGTGGTCTTGCCGGCGCCATTGGGTCCGATGATCCCAACGACGGCGCCGCGCGGCACGTCGAAGGAGAGATTCTGGATGAGCGTTTTGTCACCGTAACTTTTGCAGACATCACGGAACGACACGGTTTGATCGCCCAGGCGGTCGCCGGGGGGGATTTCAATGACTGTGGCGTTTTCGCTGACGGCGCGGGCGTTGATGACGAGTTGCTCGTATTCGGCGATGCGGTGTCGGCTCAGTTCGTGGCGGTCCGCGGTGCTCATGCGGATCCATTTGAGTTCCCGGTCCAGGGATTTACGTCGGGATGAGGCCTGTTTTTCGTTCTGCGCGAGGATTTCGAGTTTTTGTCCCAGCCACGAGGTGTAGTTGCCTTCGAAGGGAATGCCCCGGCTGTTTTCCAGTTCCAGGATCCATTTGGTCACATTGTCGAGGAAATACCGGTCGTGGGTGACGACAATGACCGTGCCTGGGTAGTCGCGCAATTGTTCTTCCAGCCATTCGACGGTTTCGGCGTCCAGATGGTTGGTCGGCTCGTCCAGCAGGAGGATGTCGGGTTTTTCCAATAAGGCGCGACACAACGCGACGCGTCGCCGTTCACCGCCCGAGAGCGTGTCCACTGATTGCTCGTCCGGGGGCAGGACCAGGGCGTCGGCGGCCATGTCCACGGCGCGATCCATGTCCCAACCGTCGGCGGCGTCGATTTTATCCTGCAATTCGCCCATGCGCGTCATGGCCTGATCCATTTCCTCGTCGGTGAGGTCTTCTCCCATCCGCTCGGAGACCGCGTCATATTCGGCCATCCAGGTCTGAATCTCTCCGAAGGCCGCCGTGACGTTATCGCGAACCGTCTGGCCGGCGTCCAGTTTCGGCTCCTGGGGCACCAGCCCCACTCGAATGCCTTTGTCGGGGACGGCCTGGCCCTGGAAATCCTGATCGATTCCGGCCATGATGCGGAGCAAAGTGGATTTTCCCGATCCGTTGTCGCCCACGACGCCGATCTTGGCGCCCGGGAAAAAGCAGAGCCCAATGTCCTTGAGCACCGTTCGGGCGCCATAGTTTTTTGTCAATCCCAACATGGTGAAGATATACTGACTGGCCATAATCCATCCTCTTGCTTTCGCAGATCTCGCTCGAAAATTTAGAATCGCTGGCGGATCGCCGTCGGCGCCGTCACGATTTGTTGCGCGCGGCGCGGCAAAAATCGCGCCGGCGCCTCGCTTGCTCACGCTCTAACCCAGGGCTCCGCTTCCTATCGGTCGCTCCACCCTGGGCTATTATGTGCCGCCACCTTCGGGGCTTGGCGTCTGTTTGGCTTCTGGCTCGCGGGCCTCATCCGACAGCGGCGCCGCGCCCAGGGGCGCCTTGCGTCTTCGCGCCTTGGCGTTTGAAAAAGAAGCCTTCGCGCTGGGCCTCGACGCCATTTTCATCATTTGTTGTGTCCATTTTTAGGGACATGGGGATCTCGCTTGGTTTATCAACACGCGCTGATGTAAATTTTACTTCCCCATACGGCCGAATTGCCAGCGGAACTTCCAAGGGGGATCAACCCTCATTGGACCGGTTTGATGGACCGGCGCCGATACCCTATAAGGCCCGCGTCCCAGGAGCCAAACATCCGCCAAGCCCCGATAGGGGCGGCACATAACAGCCCAGGGCAAGGCCCTGGGTTAGCGACGACATCATTGAGGCGCCGGCGCGATTTTTGCCGCGCAGCGAGCAAAAAGCGTGACGGCGCCGACGCCCGTCCGCCAGCGAATTCAAATTTTCGAGGAGAGTGTCGTCCAAATTGTCGGAATCGGATCGGTCAAGGTTGCGCAATAAGGATCGACGACAACTCTCGTCGCAGCTGGCGCAGTTCTGTTTCCTGACTGGGGCCAAAGGAGCCGAGGCGATGGGCATACGTATCCATCCACACATAGAAACGCCGAACCTCCTGTGGCGTCAACAAGGGCGCATCGCCATGAATCGATCGGTCGCGAATGGCATCCATTAAACGACTATTCAGCGAAGGACTCTCCCCCGGATTGGATCGGTCGCGTTCGAAAGCCAGTTTTTTCAAATCCTCATCGCCATATTTCATCAAAGACGCATAGGAATGCGCCGGAGTCAAATCAAGGCGTTCCGCTCCCTTGGGTTCCGCGGAGGGATCCTCGGGCGCCGTGTGACACGCCACACAAGCCCGATCCAGAACGGGCTGGATCAATTGATCATAGCGCAAGGGCCAGGTTCCGTGCGGCTCCGGCCGGATTCGCGAAGGAGGGCGCGTCATGGCCAACGGACGCCCCACCGCCAGGGATGGCGCCGTATTGCGTCCTTCATGACACCCGATGCAGGCCAAGGTTTGACCGGGCTGAATATATGTGAGGGAACGCATCGTTTGAATGGCCCGCCCCTGCGCGTCCAACGCCTGAAAGAAAACAGGAATGCCGGAAGGCGCTTGAAAATAAGCCGATCCATCCGACTCAACCGGCACGGTTCCTAAAATAAATTTGCCGGTATCTTCGGCCGATACGCCCAAGACCGGCGTGTTCATGTGCGGCTGAATCTTAGGGGTGACACCGACAATCCGTAGCGCCCTCACTTGACCGTGATACCGATTGGGCAAACCGCGATACACATCTTGAACCATATAGCGGCCAATCGCCTCTTCCTCCCAATCGACGCGGTTCGGCTGGCTCGGCGGTTTGGGATGCGACCGCAAGGGAAGTGGATACATGCTGGAGATCGCCGGGTCGCGGTGGAGCAGTTCCAGATTGCCAAAGGCGTCGTAGTAGTAAATGCCTGTGGCATTAATGGGATTTTGATCGCCCAACACCGGGGAACCGCCATGGTGCGGCGGCAGCGGACGGTCGCTCCATGCGACAAGATAGTACGTTTCCGATAAGGGATAGGGATTGGCATAATAGGATGTGGGCCACCCTTCGGCTTCCGGATACGGTACCTCTGTCGTCAACCGCGTCAATGGCGCCGGGCCTTCGTCGCCCACCCGCCGATCCAACAAGGCCAAGGCGCCCCCCATAATGGAATGATGCGCCGCCGCCGTGAAAACCAGTTTGTGTGAGTTGGGGATGGGACGCGCTTCGAAAATGGCCTGTGGCGAAATCGTGTAATTCCCATACACCAATTGCGCATGGGTTCCATCGGTGTTCGTGGACCACAGGCTCATAAAGTGCCCATTAAACCGATCGATGTAATCCCATCTCGCATACGCCAAGCGCCCATCGTTCAAAACGGCGGGCGTCCACTCAAAGTTTTCGAAAGCGGAGATGGCCCGCAAATCCCCTCCGTCGCCATTCATGGCGTGCAGCGTGAACACGGAAACAGGGCGGCGATTATCCCCTCCGCAACGGACGAAACTATCCGGCTGTGTGGCGTCCAGAGACATTCGCGCGCTGTGACGATCGGTCCGCAACGCCGTGCCCTTACGGGTTGATAAAAAGACAATATGACCATCCGGCAGATACCGCGCGTCGAAATCATCATAACGCCCATGGGTCAACTGGCGCGCGCCGGAACCATCCCGATGCATCTCAAAGATTTGATAAAAGGCGTCTTCCGGCAATCGATCTTTGTCCACCTTATCCATATCCTTCAATGTCGGATAATAGCGACAGAAGGCGAATAAGACCTTTTGCCCGTCAAAAGAAATCTCCGGCCGCAAAAAATTACCCTCTGGCCATCCTTCGGTCAGGCAACGCAATTGGGGCGATTCGGTTTGATACCCCTCCAAAATGTAGATGCCGCCGCCGGGCCGGGACCACCAGCCATAATACTGATCCGACATGTGCGGCAACATGCTCGGCGCCCGTTTGA
>JADFCT010000066.1 GCA_017161665.1 Candidatus Sumerlaeota bacterium | reverse complement strand
TAAAAAGGATTTGACATTGTTTAATGAACAGACGTTCTCCGTCATTTCGGTTGGGATTGGGGTCCAGCGTTGTTGGGACGAACCCACCGGCTTCTGCGGCGGCTATGCAGAAAAAATGGCCAAGGCCATCGCCGCGCGCATGGAGGGTGACACTTTTTTCGGGAAATCATCGGGACGGATGGTCCCGGTTTCGAAACGTAGTTTATTCACCACATTTATACCAAAGGGGTAGAGTAACCATGAGTCACACGGAATCGAAGATTCTCGGCGTATCGCGCCGCAACTTCATCAAAGGCGCGGCCGGTGTATCGGCCCTCGCGCTGGGCTCGCGTTTCGCCCACGCCGCGGGCAGCGACGAAACCTTGAAGGTCGGCCTCATCGGGTGCGGTGGCCGCGGCAACGGGGCTTTGAACAACTTCATCGAAGCCGCGAACATCATGAAGAAGAAAGTCGTCGTCACGGGCGTGTGCGACGTCTTTGAAGGTCGCTGCAAAAACGCCATGGGCGTCGCCGCCAAGGTGTCGCCTATCACGGCGGAACAATGCTTCGTCGGCTTCAACAGCTATAAGGATCTGCTCAAGACCGACTGCGACTATGTCATTATCGCCACGTCGCCGAACTTCCGCCCGCTTCACTTTGAGGCCGCCGTCAAGGCCGGTAAGCACGTCTTCATGGAAAAACCCGTCGCCGTCGATCCGCCGGGCGCCCGCAAGATCATCGAAGCCGGTGAACTGGCCAAGACCAAGGGTCTGGGCGTGGTCGCCGGGACGCAGCGTCGTCACCAGGCCGGCTATCAGAAACAAGCCGCTGCCATCCAGGACGGCGTGGTCGGCGAAATCCTCGGCGGCACGGTCTCGTGGTGCGGCGGCGCCCTGTGGCTCCAGCGCCAGAATCCCAACGAGCCGGATGCCGAATACATGGTGCGCAACTGGGTCAGCTTCACGGAAATGTCCGGCGATCACATCGTCGAACAGCACGTGCACAACCTGGACGTGGCCAACTGGTTCCTCGGCCGTCTGCCGAAATCGGCCCTGGGCTTTGGCGGCCGCGCCCGTCGCGAAACCGGCACCCAGTTTGACTTCTTCAGCCTCGACCTCGACTACGGCGACGGCGTCCATATCCACAGCATGTGTCGCCAGATCGACGGCACGCAGGGTGGCGTCAATGAATTCTTCCGCGGCACGGAAGGCATGATCTATGGCGGTGGCAAGATCGAAACCGCCAAGACCTTCACCACCCCCGACTTCCCGGATCGCAATCCCTACGTCCAGGAACACGTCAACCTCGTCGAAAGCGTCCAGGCCGGCAAACCGTTGAACGAAGCCTATAACGTGGCCACGTCCACGGCCGTCGCCATCATGGGCCGCATCTCGGCCTATACGGGCGAATATGTCCGCCTGACCGACGTGCTGGAGAACGAAGGGTCGAAGTGGTACAACCTGGCCCTGGCCCCCACGGCGCTCGACTTCGAAAAGGGCCCGGTCACGGCGCCCGAAGACGACGTCATCGCCATCCCCGGCCGCCCCAAGGGCTGAGCCGCCTCATAAGGCGTTGAGCGTGCGCGCGCGCAACACCGACAGCCGATGTCTCCGAGTCCGGGGACATCGGCTGTCCTGCTTTGGGAGGATGGGCGCCCGGCTCCCCTGCGGGCCGGGGATTTGATTTTTCGGAAAAAGGCAACTGCGCCGTTGATTTGATGCTCCCGTTTTGGCAAGGTTTTCGAAATCACACTGACGCGAAGGGAGTCGAACGACCATGTACCTCACAGGATTCGCCGATGAGGCGGCTGACGATCTGGCCGGTCAGATCCGCGCCACGAAAGAACTGGGGTGGGAGAACATCGAGTCACGCAACATTGACGGCAAAAACATACACGATCTGTCCGACGAGGCCTTCGACCAGGTCTATGCCACGCTTCAGGAAGCCGGCGTCAAGGTCAACTGCTTTGGCTCGGCTATCTGCAACTGGGGCAAGAAGGTCGAAGAGCCGTTCGAGACCTCCGTCAATGAAGCCAAACGGGCCATCCCCCGCATGAAACGCCTGGGCACGCAGTTGGTCCGCATCATGAGCTTCGCCGTCGATAAGTCCAAAGAGCCGGACGATCAGATGCTCGAAGAGCGGTTCCGCCGCGTCAACGAAATCACGAAGATGTTCCTCGACGAAGGCCTGCAACCGGTCCACGAAAACTGCATGAACTACGGCGGGCAGGGGTGGATCTTCACGAAAAAACTCCTGGAGGCCGTGCCGGGGCTGAAACTGGTCTTCGACACGGGCAATCCGATCTTCAACGACGACCGCTCCAAACCCAAGCCCTATCCCAAGCAGTCGTCCTGGGAATTTTACAAAAACGTCAAGGACGCCATCGCCTATCTTCATATCAAGGATGGCCGGATTCCGCCCGCCACGGCCGACAATCCCAACCCGGAAATGGAATACCTGTTTCCCGGCGAGGGCGACGGGGACGTGAAGCGCATCGTGGCGGATCTGTTGGCCAGCGGCTATGATGGCGGCATTTCCATCGAGCCGCACATGGGGGCCGTCTTCCATGATCCGTCCGTCAAATCCGACGCCGACGCCCGCTACAAAAATTACGTCGAATATGGCCGCCGGATGGAAAAATTGATCGCTGAGATTCAAAACGCATAGGGATCGGGGCGTTTTCGTTCTATACTAGGTAGAGGCGCTGCCTTCAGGGGCCACGAAAGGCGAGGCGTCCGCGAAGGGCTGAAAAACTCGGCGCGTCTCTGCGCCTTTGCGGTGAAAAAAAAACCGCAGAGAGGCGCAGGGGGACGCAGAGATTGTAAAAAGTGACCCCAGCCGGCGCGTCTCGAAAACAAGAATTGACTTTCCGCAGCCGATCCGATAGGCTAGGCGTATGATTTACCGTGGGTTCAGGTCTGTTTTGATTACCTGAGACCCGTCCAAAACATTTTCATGGGAATGACACAATGATGATGACGACTCAAAGCAAGTCCCCGTCCTTCATGCAAGGGAAGGCGAGAAGATCTTGGGGGATGACGACGTCCGTGGTCGCAATGTTCTTATGCCTGGCCGGGCTTTCACATGCGCAATGGCTGCCGGTGCCACCGATCCCCAATCCGCCGCTTGTCAACTTCAACTATGACGCATTGACCTTTCCCGGTTATGACAGTATGGAGCATGGCAATTGGGATCAGGCGTCTCTGCCTTGGGAGTTTCCAGCTAATCAAGACGAATGGGTTTTTGAGGCCAGCACTCCAACCCTGTACATTGCTGATGGCGATTTGGCGGCGCGAGATAACTTGACGACGGAAAATATTCAAAGCCAAGGTAGCGTTTCCCGCATCATGTTGAACAATATGCAATCAAATGGCATTGAGTTTTATTGGGCCAACCCTGACGCGGGGGGCATCCGATACGAGTTTGGGTTGAATGGAATAAATGCGGCTGGGGACCATACCTGGACTTGGACTTCAACCATGACAGACACAACCTTCATCTATGGTGATTATCATCGCAGTTATACCATGCCCTATGGGACATACAATTTCGATTGGAGTTACGCAAAGACTGCCCCCGAATCTCATGCGCATGGCTACTTGGATCGCGTTCACGTGTCCAATCCGCAATGGGCGCGTAATGTGGGTCCAAGAATCCCATGGTTTCGACGTACTTTTTCTGAACCTTATCTCATTGATTATACCTTCAAACTTCAGGATTTTCTGGGAGGGAAGATATTCCCAGAACAAGACTCATTGGACTTGATTGTGTTCGAGGAAAACACTCCCAGCGGCAACAGTTTGGAAGGGGCCCAGCACGTCGGATTTGACGACATCCGGTTAAATCGGACATTTGTCGTGTTGGACTATACGCAAAGCATATACAAGGCTGATTTAACACCGCCTTTTGGTTCATTTGTCGTGAGCATGGAAGAAGGCGTAAAGTTCTATATTAATGAACATCAACCCGACGCTCAGATCGGCCTTTATGAGTTCCACCGGGAGGACATGGATCCCAAGAAGGTCGCCAACTTTACAACGAATAAGCAATACCTTCTGGACCGCGTGGACGATATCGAAGAAGAGTTTGTCCAAGGTTTTCCTGCCTCAACACGCTGCTGGGATGGTGTGTTGGCGGCCGTACAGGAATTTAACATAACAACGACTGAAACGCTTTTGGATGAAAGTCGCTATGTCGTATTCGTTACCGATGGTATCGACGAATCCAGCTACGCGAATCTGGCGCAGATCACGAATGCTGCGCTGGCGCGACAGGTTTCGATTTATCCTATCGCCTACAGTCCGGTCGTCACGGACCAAGCGCTTATTGATCTGTTGAGTCTGGCGATTACAACGGGTGGTGATCTGATTGTGACGCCCGAGGTCATCGCGAATCGTCCGCCCTATATTTCGTTGATACCTGAAATATATGAAGCGCCCACGCTCAATGACGCATTCCAGTATATTATCAACATTCGTCGTAGCATTATAAATGCTCGCTGGGTGACTCTGGAACGGTTCGATTCCAAGGCATTTTCGCCAGCTTTTATGTTGGAATATGATTACAAGCCCTTTTTGGCCGACGAAAATTCGACAGAAATATTGCACAATATTGACGTTTTCATGGATGATGAAGTTTATTATCCGGAGTCTTATGCCGGTGATCTGCTGGGCGGGCGCTTGAAGATGACCGTGACGCCACCGGTTTACGGACAGACGACGGCCTATATTCGCTCTGTCTATATGCCACGCCATATCACGCAAATCAATTTGTACATCAAGGCTCCGCTTCCGGGTGTGGGGGATTACGAGGTCTCGATCGTGCCACCGGAAGAAAACGGAATTCCCATTGCGAACTGGGTCGTCGAACTGGTAGACGAAGATGAGTTTGGTGGACGCTGGTATGAACTCTATACGCCCAATCCCTCCTTGGAGACGGAGTTGCCCTATGCGTGGATTGGCAATCTTCTGAAAATTGAATTCACGAACCTGGCGAACTTACGGGACCTGTTCAGCGATGAATTCGAGATCATGACCGATAACACGATTTATCCTGTGGGCCAGTACTTCGTTTTCGTGGATACGCCCCCGCCCTTTTCCGACCTTGCCTTTGGGGATCTGGCCCCTATTACGATCGTCGGTCCCGAAGGGGGGCCCTTTGCGTTCGCCAATTCCCCGGACACGTTTATTTCAAACATGGGAACCAAAGACATCGCATGGGAAGCCGTCATAGGCAAGGGATCCGCAGGGATTGAGATTCCAAGGTGGGCCTATGTGGCATTGCCACAAAGTGGTACGCTGACGCCTGTCAATTCGCCGAATAATTCGACGGTCATCCGAGTCAACATCGAGCAGACGCGGGCTGCGGAAATGGCTTCAGGCACCTATTATGGTGAGTTGTATATCTCCAATGATGCTGGAATTACTCCGACAACGCGCACCATTATTCTGGCGGTTGGTTTCTCCGCCGAGGCGCCCGTCGTCACCTCCTCCACTCACCCGGATCAAACACAATTTTATCCAGCCACCACGGCTACCCTGGCGTGGACACCTGATCCTAACGTAACAGATGCCGTCTCTGGCTATTTTTTCCGATTCGATCAGTCGCCGAATACCGATCCTGCCCTTAATGGTCTGGAAACGGTTGAAACCGAGACGTCATTCGGTAACCTCGCTGGAGGCACCTATTATTTCCATATCCGCACAAAATACGAATTGGGCGCCATCTCGAATCCGACTCACTTTCGTGTCAACGTTGGTGAATCGATTGAGGAGCCTTGGATCAGCCCCATGGATGATTTTTCGGCTTCTGGTCCGCTGGGTGGCCCCTTCGCTCCAACACAAAAAAACTATACGCTTTCCAACACGGGATTGAGCGATATCGAATGGCAGGTGTCCTTTGATCCTCATTCACCGTGGCTGATTGCAGACAAACCCACCGGACTGTTGCCCGCAGGCGCAACCACGAGCGTGGCTGTCATGATATCCAGTGAGGCGGATGCCCTCAGCGCTGGTCGTCGCGAAGTAGCCATCATCTTCCGGGATGTGAATGGGAATGTGTCCGATAATGAGCGCTTGGCTACGCTGACTGTATTGGCCCCTCCGTCATACCCATTCCCGAATATTGACAACTACTATGACATCACCTATAAGACAAAGGACAGCGGGTATCGCGATCGGTCCACGACGGCCGTCATTATTCGCAATGGCGGTCTGGCCGACACGCTCAAGATCAAGAAGAAAAAAGGCATTCCCGAAGAGGCCTTCGCGGCGGCGCCGATTCCGCGGATCATCAATGCCACCGGCTCCTTCAAGAAGGTTTATACGGAAGCCATCGTCGGTCAGTTGCTGACCGGCGGTCAGGTCAAGAATGTCGTGACGAAGGATGCGCATATTGAGGCCATTCGCGTGGGTGAGATCGGCAAGGTCAAGATGACGGCCATTCCGAAGAGCCACGTGAAACCGGGCGTTCCCGAGGCGGCGGCCTTTACGGTGATCAAGTCCACGTCGCCGCAGTCCTTCAACACGAACAATCGCTTCCTGACACCGAAACTGGCGTTGAACGGCGTGATCCTGGAAGGGCTGTCCGTCGAGAACCAGACCCAGCCGGTGACGATCAAGGCCGCCTCCAAGAAATTCAAGGCGAAGAAGACGGAACTGTACGTCTCCGTGGGCGGAATGAACGGCAATGCGACCTGGAATCTGCCGCATGTGACCGATCCGTTCGCCGAATCGATTCCCATCCCCGGGATTATGCCACAGGGCGTTTATTCCGCCGATACCATCAGCAAAATCAAGATCAAGAGCGGCGGAATCGATGCTGACTGGATTGACGCGAAGGATATCGCCAAGATTCAAACCAGCGCCGGGATTTTCAAATTGAAAGACAACCTGGGCCGTCCGATCTATGTGACCGTCTATGGCGATGTGATCATGGATCGGATTGAGAGCGGCGAGCGGAGCCGGAAGCTGACGATCGCGGCCAAGGGTGGCGACATCCTGGTTGGCGACGCCACGGGCGGCTCGGTGGCCGACGGCGGCATCGTGGTCGGCGGGGCGGTTTCGCTGAGCGCCAAATTCTTCCGCGCCAAACAATACCTGGCCGAAGAGGTTCACGGCGGCGTCATCGGCTTCGCGCCGGAGAACTATGTGCCCGCCGGGGACAACGACTTTTCGCCGCTCATGCTCGTGGAGACGGGTCCGATCGACGGCCGGTCGCAGGTCACGCGGAATTTTGACATCAGCGCCACGGCCGATGTGGCCATCTTTGGCAAGTTTGTGGCTGCCGATGACGACGAAGGGCCTGGATATGAGCCACTGGGTTCGGTGACGAAACTCCAGACGCGCCGGTCGGGGACGGCCTGGGCGCAGCCGCAGGCAGGACAGGAATGGTGGTTCGTGATCGGCGGCGAGGCGGTTTCGGCCCGGCCGTTCAAACTCAAGGGCGGCTCGACGGCCGAGATGATTGACGTCGTGCGCGCGCAACCGTAAGGCGCCGCAACCGGAACGCAAAGACACAGAAACGCCGAGGCGCCAGGGAGACATTCCCTGCGCCTCGGCGTTTCGTTTTGATTCGAGGGATCGTTTGTGCCGCTGATGGTGATGCATGATTCTCTTCGCCCCGCGAGACGACCGACTCTCTCGTTCGAAAATGTGAATCAGGCTTGGAGGCGCCATGGGCATCTTGCCCATGGATTTGTCCCGGGCAGGCCGTCGGCGCCGTCACGATTGTTTGCTTGCTTCGCCGCAAAAATCGCGCCGGCGCCTTGATTGCTCACGCTCTAACCCAGGGCTCCGCTCCCTATCGGTCGCTCCACCCTGGGCTTGTATAGGTCGCCACCTTCGGGGCTTGGCGGATGTTTGGCTTCTGGGACGCGGGCCTTATCCGACAGCGCCGCCGCGCCCCAGCGTGCTTTGCGACATCGGGGCTTGGCGGATGTTTGGCTTCTGGGACGCGGGCCTTATCCGACAGCGCCGCCGCGCCCCAGCGTGCTTTGCGACATCGCGCCTTGGCGATTAGCGCAACCCTCCTCTTTTCCTTCTATTATTCATGGTTAAAAAAAGATTCCATTGCAACCGCGCTCCGCTATCATTTTCTTCATTTGTTGTGTCCATTTTGACGGACATGGGGAACTCTCATGCAATTACGACGCCCCCCCATGCCGTTGCGTCGATCATTTCCAAGCGCCTAATTTGTCTGAGCCAATCGGAGTAAGGCTTGCCTCGTGGAGATCTCGGGATAGTCTTCCGCCATTTGCCGGATCGTGGCGTGATGGTCGGCAGTATTGATTTTGCTTAATGCCTTGACGGCGGAATGGCGCGTGTCGGTGGCATTTTCCATGTTAGCGATCACATTCAATAAAACAGGAGCGGACTGTGGATCGCCGATTTCCCCTAATGCCCAGGCGGCCGCGGCTCGCCAACAGGGGGTCAGGTCGTTGTGTACAAACAGGACGCCGGGGCCCAAGGGGTCGGGATGTCCCGAAGCGGCCTCGGCGAGATGGGAATCCAAGCAAGCCGTCAGGGACGGCAGGGATTCAGGCAATCCGAGATTCCCCAGGCTGCGGGCAAGGTAGAAACAGACCCAGTTTTTGACGGGTAGGGCGTCCACGACGGGGATGCCAGTATGGAAGACACGTTGAATGGTGTTTTCCTGCTGTCGGTACCGGTCAAAGGCGGCGCGAATGGCCGGTTCATATTTCGGATTGCGACAGGCCAGGGATAAAATCTGGGCGGCGCGGATTTCAATGTTCGGATCGCCGCCCCAGCAGCGGTAAACGGTTTCCAGGGCCTGTTGCACTTCTGGCGTCTTTTCAGCGTCTTGATCACCAAGGAATGCCAAACAGGTGGATACGACAACGTCTTCCTGGCCTTGATTCCGAATCAACCGGCCGGTCAGGGTTTCATAATCATCATTGGGCAGGAAGAGGGCGCGGTCGGGGTCGATGGGTACGGATTGAATCAGGTGGGTTGTTATCGTTTCGGCATGAGAGGTGCCCATGCGGTCCAGGGCTTCGAGAATTCCGTAATGGGCGGGCGAAGCATGACACGACATGAGAGCTTCGTGATCGCCATACCAATACGTATATTTCGGATAAGCATCCCAGCGCGAAAACGCGCGGATCAAGATGGACTCGGCCTCAGGGGTGGCGATGCGCCCCAGGGCTTCGACGGCGGCTTCCAACAAGAAGAGATTGCCCGTGTCGGGATGACCGTGGTCGGTGATGATTTCTGCGAGTAAGGGAATGGATTGTTCGTCACCGAGCCACCCCAGGGCGCGTGTGGCCGCTTGAAGGGCGCGCGGATTGACTTCGGAAAGGGCATTGAATCGGGCATTGTCGCCCTGGTGGCTTTTGCGCCATTCGGGGAACGGATTGTTGTGCCGACTCCGGTCCACAAGTTTGCGCAAGGCCTCGGCGCCGGCTGGGCCGCTCGTATGCCCCAGAGCGACAGCGGCGCGCCGAACCGTATCGCGTTCGGCCGACGCCAAACGGACGATGAGTGTTGCTTCCCGTTCGCTCGGCGTTGTGTTGGCTATCCACAGGCGCCAGGCTTCGGCGCCGCGTTTCCCTTTGGGCGCGAAGGCGTTGAAGGGCGCCGCGTGTCCGGTCAGGTTTTCCAACGCCACCGCTGCGGCTTGAGCGACCCAGGCGTCGGGATCGTCGAGACAATCGGCCAGGGCCTCCCAAGCGTTCCGCGTTCCGCAGGCGCTCAGCGCCAAGGCCGCGGCGACGCGGGCTTCGGCGACGAAATCGTCCAACGCCGCTATGAGAGCCGGCTCCGCCGCCCGATCGCGATAGATGGCTAATCGTTGCGCCGCCGAGATCTTCAAATCGGACGTGTTGCCCCTTAGCTGTTCAAACAAAACCTTCATATCATCCTGAACGCCCTGGGACAAATCGTCATGACGATTGAGGCCCGCCACTTCCCGGAATCGATCGAATTGCAGTTCCATCAGCCCCGTCACAGCGGCATTGTTGCCACGAAACCGATGGGGATCGCCCTGGCCGAGTAATTGCAGGGGTCGGACCTTGGTCGCCAAGAGTGGCGCGGCTTCCGATTTCGGCGCCCGTTGGCGTTTGGGGTGACATCCCACACAACCGCGTGTTTCGCCCGGTTTGAGATAAATCCAGGACATTTCATTGAGTTCCGAACGGCCCTCGGCATCGACGGCCTGAAGGGCCAAAGGCGTATTGGCGGGCGCCTCAATATAGAAGGAGCCGTCTGGCGCCAGGGGGATGGTCCCGAGGTCAACGGTTTCGTTGCCGGCGTGGACGATGTACGAATGTCCGGAGCGGACGGTCAGGCCGATGCCGGCCAGGAGTCGAATGGCGCGCACATTGGACCACCCCGCTGTGCTGTGTTGGGTAAAAAACACATCCTGGCAATAGAGATAGCCTGTCTCGTCCACGCCATTGGTTGTCTGCGCATGGGAACGCGCCGTCAATTCCAAGGGGCGGGCGCGCGGCGCCAGGCTGATCGGCGAGTGCAGCCCATTCTCCGTCGATTCATAGACGATGGTGAGCGAGGGGGAGAGGGCATTGGGATCCAGCACGCCGATCTTGCCATAGACTCGATCCTCAACGACTCGAACCTTTCCCTCCCGTTGCTCTTCGCGTTTTACCGATTTGGGCGTTGTACACAGCAAGCGGCCATCTGTCAACGCCGCCACGTCGCCGGCCGGAAAGGCATAATGATTCAGATTGCCCGACGCGGCGCCGGGACGACCGATGGTGATGCCCGGCGCGGAAACAAAGGCCACGCGTCCGTCGGGCATGGCCGTGGGGCCGCCACAAACAAAGGCCCGTAGTCGGTTGCCATATTCGGGCCCGTTATCCAGGCCGAATTCGGTCAGTCCACTGGTACCGTCGGGGAAAACGGAGTGAATATTTGTTTCGACTTTGCCGCGGTCGAAGAAATTGTCTGATCGCAGGAAAATGATGCGTCCATCGGTCAAAACTTCCGGTTCATTGTCAAAGATGATGGTATGCGTCAGGGGGCGAATATGAGCGCCGTCCGCCTCCATTAAGAACAAGGCGCGCGAGGGGGGACTATGATACTCTTCCCATGTGCCGATACGTGTGGAGGTAAACACGATCCGTCCATCTGGTAGTTGGGCTGGATCAATGTCGTGGAAGGGGCCATCGGTCAGTCGTCGCGCAGGGCTCCCGTCCAAGGGTTGAACATATATATGAAAAAAAGATTCGCCCTCCCGCGCCATGGAAACAAAGACGCGCTGTCCATCCCAACTGGTGGATGGCGACCCCAGGGCGCCGGTTTTGCCGGCGTCGATGATGATTTCAGGTTCCGTGTCGGCTTTGACGGGCGCCAGGCGATATAAGCGACGGCCCACCTTCATGGGCGCGGGCAAATCATGCTCCGGATATGCCGTGGCGTTGCGTGGATTGAAGACTGTAACCGTGAGCGAGTCATCGGCCGTGCCGCCGGTGGTCCGGGGGCGATAGAGGCTGCAATCGTCCCCTACGAAGGCGATGGCTTCCGGCCATTCAAAATCGGAGTCCGGCGTCACTTCCACGACGGGGCCACCACCGCCAACTCGCCCCAGTAACAGATCCTGTACAAGAACTTCCCGCACTTTGCCAATCGGTTCTCCGCCAGGCACGGGGCGTTCGGGCAGTTGGATCAGGCCCCAAGGGGTGTCGCCGTATTGAGCCACCACAGCCGCCGCAGACCATTTTTGATCGTCAAAATCCGGTTGTGACCAGTTACGCGCTTCCACCCGATTGGTCTTCCAGGAGCCATCGCTGAGGCGTTCGATGGTTTGGCCATCGGCCAAACGCGCCGTAAAGCGAACCATCAGGCCCGCCGGACCCGGCAAGGTGTTGACGGCTTCAATGGCCAGAACGGAGCGCCCCGGCGCGATCATATCTGATAAATCCCATCGTTTCGGCGACTGCCAGGCGCTATTGTCCGCGCGGCTTTCGCCCACGGGCAGACCGTTGAGGTAGAGGACAAAAAGATTGTCGCATGTCACGATGATCTCGGCTGACTCTAAAGCCGGGCTTTCAGGAATGGAGACTTCGGCGCGAAAATAGCCCACCGAAGCCGGCAGGGTATTCAAATCGCCATCATAACCCGAGTCGGTCCAAATCCATTGGGCCCCTGTGAAACTCGTCGCTGTTCCGGTGGGAGATGTTTCCTGGCCCGGGAGCGGAAAGGCCGCGCCCACCATCACCCCAATTAGCGCCACTATCCATCGTCCGCATAATGTTGTCATTGCTCAGAGGCTCCCCATCGTTCAAATCGGAATTGCCCCGTATCATCTCATTTGGCGGTCATGGAGTCAAACCAAAGGCGCCGCTTCGCCTTGCGATTTTGGATTTTTTTATATGATCACAGAATACGACGAAATTGGCGCTGATTCTTTCCGGCGTCCGGAGTCGTGTTTAAGGATTGAACGCCACTCGCAGGAAGCATAAAAAGAACGGCCATGACCGAGCGCGCCCCGGTCTGTTACCCTCTGCCTATTGGACCGGTTGGAAT
>JADFCT010000065.1 GCA_017161665.1 Candidatus Sumerlaeota bacterium | reverse complement strand
ATCGATCCTGTCCCCATGGGCGGTCACCCCCCACAGATGCATTCGGAGCCGGCCGGTTTCATCGGAAGGCGTCACATCCGGCAGGGGGATAATGGCTTGGTAAACGGGCCGGTTGGCTGTTGTTTCCGGTCTGGATAATTTGACCCAAAAGCGAAAGTCTGTGGGCGCCAGCGTGTCTTGTCCCGGCGCAGGTTGAAAATATTCCCAGACCAGATTCGGCTCCAGCCGTCGCATTTGCAGTACCGTTTCGCGAATGGGGAGGGCGCTGACGTTCGCTGTGGCGCGGGCCGTCGGGCGGAACCGGAGGACATCTTCCGGCGCCGCGTCAAAAAAAAGTTGGAAGAAATTCGCCATGGGCACATTGTCACCGATGACATTGATAAAAGGTGTGGGCAAGTCCATGGTTGTGTAGAAAATCAAACGGGATTCTTCTGTCAAGCGTCCTTCCGCATCCAGTTTTTCGATATGATAAGGATAGGGCTTGCCATAGTGTTTCAGCGCCAGCCGGTTCAAATCAACGGATCTCAGGTCTGGCCGGGAGCGTTGGATTTGCTTGCCGGATATAAAATAGATTCCGGCTTCATGTAGAATGATGCGGACCATATCCACTTGTTTGGCCCCGTAAATACTTGACGGTGATTGGTTGTCCTGAGCCCGCGCGTCATTCATGCACAGGATGCAGAGGAAGGGGATGAGACCGATCCAACGGTATGATCTGAAATTCGGCATATTCGTTTCAGGGCTCCTTCTCTTTATTGCGAACCGGTATGAATGGTAGGGGAGGGGCCCGCCGCGGTCAACCCCTGCGAGGGGTCGTCGTGGGGGAGGATCGTTCCCTGCTCAGGATTTTTCAAAAACCAGTCCAAAACGGAGGTAACAAGTGGGCGATATGTCTCGATAGTTTTCAACGGCGATGAGGCGCATGGAACAGGGGCCGCGTTCGTTCCACACGCGTTCGATCAGGTGGGGGATGTCGTAAAAGCGCCCATGGCGATTGGGCCATGTCCGCAGGGCCACGACGGTGATGTCCGATTCAAAGGCGACCTGGCCGGGACCGGACCGGAGGGGATCCGTCAGGCAGGCGTAGTATTGGCTAAGGTAGAGCGGCACGATCACGCAGCGTCCGCCGGGGCGAAGGACACGCGTCATTTCTCGGATAAATCCACGGTCGCTGTCGCCTTCAAAATGTTCGAAGGAACAGTGCAGGGCCATGGCGTCAATTGAGTTGCCTTCGAGCGGCAGGGCTGCCGCATTTCCGCCGATGCGACGGCCGTGGCTTCCCGGCGCAAAGGACAAATCCTGAATACGGGCGTTAACGCCGTAAAGCCGTTCGTATATCTCGGCGGCGGTCCCGGTTTCCGAAGCGATATCGAGATAATCCTGGCCCGATTGCAGATTCAGCCATTGAGCAGCCAGAAAATGTTCCAGAGACTTTTCCGGCAAATTCTCCCGGTAGTAGTCTGAATGGTATTGATCGTATTCCGCTTGGTCCAGCCAGTGATGATAAGCCTTTTGATCGATTCGGCCGGTTTCCATCGGTATGGGGGACGCCCGCAGGGCTTCGAGAAGGGCGGGTTCATCCAGCATCAGGTCCCGTCGGGATTTCGGCGGTCGTAGTCGGGCATAATGCCACTCCCACTGCGCGCGCCGCTTCCAACGCGCAATCGTTTGGCGGATAGAAGATCGCATGAGGGAAAATCAGTCCCGCTTTCCGCGGATTTTGATTTAGGGTCGGATGGATCGAATGCGACCGGACTGATGATCGTGGTCTTCATCGTGGTCACGGCGCGAGGGCGACGGCTCATATTCTGGCTTGGCGAAGACCATGCGGCCCGCCGAAGTCGGAAGAATTTGCGTTATGGAGCAGCGAATTCTTGAGTTGATGTACGTCGAGCCGCCGTCAATCACCACCATGGTTCCGTCTTCCAGATAGCCAACGCCCTGGCCCGGTTCCTTGCCTTCCTTGGTGATCAGGACTGAGAGCATATCGCCAATATTGATGTTGGGTTTCAACACATTGGCCAGCTGGTTGATGTTGATGGCGCGGATTTGGTGAAGCAGGGCGATCTTGTAGAGGTTATAGTCCGTCGTCAGAATGTCGCCGTCCAAGTCTTTGGCCAATTGAATCAGCTTCAGGTCCACTTCATTAATGTCGGTGTAGTCCTGTTCATAGACCGTCAGATTTTCATCGAACGATTTGATGATTTCCAGCGTTTCCAGTCCATGGCGACCTTTGGCGCGTTTGTGGGGATCCTGTGAATCGGCCAGAATCTGCAACTCATAAATCACGAATGACGGGACGACAATGGTCCCCCGGACAAAATTGGCTTCGATCAAATCTTTGATTCGGCCATCGACGATCGCGCTGGTATCCAGAATGGTGGCGCTTTGATCGGTTTGGCGGCCGAGGAACGCCATTCGTGAAAAATCAACCCGATCCGCGTATTTCAAGGCGAAGATCAAACCAAAATATCCAAAGACCAGGCCGCTGATGGTTTGGGGCAGATCTTCATTCCCCCCAAACAGTTTGGGAGGGAGAAGATCGGCGACCAAGGCGCCAATGATCAAACCAAACAAAAGCCCCACACCGCCCATGAAGATCTTTTGGGCGGGAAGAATATCGGTCCCCAACTCAAGAAACACAAGCAGTCCGGACAGAATGAACGCCGCAAATGGCGCCGCCTCGGAAAGCGAGTAGGTCTGCCCGTAAAGATAGCCCACATAAGTGGAGCAAATAACAAAAGCGAGTCGCGTGAAGATAAGAGCGTTCATAATGGAGAGTCTCCTGGTCCACCGCCATAAAGATGGGGCTGAATGATGCGTCCACGAAAGTGAATTGGAAGGCTGAACGGTTGGGAGGAGCGGGGACGCCGAACAGAATTCCAACTTGTTGAATTGAATTCTGTTCCATTCAGGGGGGGCGTGCAACGAAAATCGTACATTTTCAATGAAAAAGATGAAAAAAGAATGATTGTATCGCTCGGTATCTGATTTAAGCCCTGAAGAAGTCAGAAGTATTTGGGTGATTGCTAAAAGAATGAGCAATTATGATGATTTTTGTCTGGACTTTGGGGAGCGTCTCAGTCATTTCAGAAAAGACAATCGACTTTCACTACGGCAAACATCACAAGGGATCTGTCGATACCTTGAACAAACCGGTTGCGGGAACCGAGTTTTCTGGCCGAAGGCTGATAGAAATAATGAAATCCCTTTTATTCGACTCGGTGTCCACCGTGTCGCTGTGGTGCAAAAAATCACCGCTGAGAACGCAGAGGGGCGCAGCGATCCTTGCCCGTTGGGCTGTTTGAACGACAAGGAATCGGGATTTATTTTTTTTCCGAGAGCCTGAATATCGAACCGGTCAGGTTCATGAATGGTTGAACAAAACGGTCCCATGTCTCGAAGCGGGGCACAATTCTGTTGACCTGAATTTGAGAAGTCGCAAAGATTCTCTAAAAGGTTTGTGGGGAAGCCTTCCTTAACGGGCTGTGGATTGCGTCGGTCGAGGGCTTGATGCCGCCCAGAGGCTCCCCAAGGAATCGAGGCGCTTGAGACAACCTCGAATCTGATGGAAGACCATTCATACATTCGAAGGGAAGGTTCCATGAGTTTAACACGTCGCCACTTTCTCAACCGTACAGCCGCCGCCGCGGCTGCCGCTCCTTTGGTCATGACTGCCGCGCGAGGCGTTCTGGGCGCCAACGAGGAAATCCGTGTGGCCGTCGCGGGTATCAACAGCCGTGGCAATGGCCATATCGGCAGTTTTCAACGTATCCAGGGCGTCAGCGTGGTCGCGTTGTGTGATCCGGATGAAAAGATTCTGAACAATCGGATTAAAGAATTCGAGACAAAGAATCCGGGTTCTGAAATCAAGGGCTATGCCGATATCCGCCATATTCTGGACCGGAAAGATATTGATGCCGTCGTCATCGCCACGCCGAATCACTGGCATTCCCTGATGACCATCTGGGCCTGCCAGGCGGGCAAAGATGTGTATGTCGAGAAACCGGTCAGTCACTCCGTTTGGGAAGGCCGTAAAATGGTGGAGGCCGCCCGCAAGTACGATCGTATTGTCCAGGCCGGCTCGCAGCACCGCTCCTGCCCGGGCGTTCAGGAATGCGCGGCAGACGTTCAGGCCGGTGTCTATGGCAAGGTGCAGTGGATCCACTGTTCCAAACTTCAGTCCCGTGGGACCATTGGTCGTGTGACGGCGCCTCAACCCGTTCCGGCGAGCGTGGACTATAACCTCTGGGCTGGTCCGGCGCCGATGATTCCGGTCATGCGTCAATCCTTCCATTACGACTGGCATTGGCAGTTCGCCTGGGGCGATGGCGAGATGGGCAACTGGGGCATCCACTATGTGGATGATGTGCGTCATATCATGGGGTGGGACAGCGTACCCAATTCCGTGATTGCCGCCGGCAACCGCTTTGCATGGGACGACAACGGGGACACGCCGAACATGCACTTTGCGCTGTTAGATTATGACGGCACGCCCGTGGTGGTCGATATTCGCAACCTGCCGGATCCCAAGCGTCCGGGGGGTAAGGGGGGCGCCGTTTACCTGAAGTCTCGCGGTGGCAACCACATCCAGTGCGAAAAGGGATTCATTCGCATTGCCCGTGGTGGCGGCTGGGCCTATGACCTCGATGGGAACCGGGTCAAGCAATACAAGGGGACCGGCGGCAGTGGCCATGTTGAAAATTTCATTGACGCGGTGCGCAGTCGGAAACGGAAAGACCTGGTTGCCGAAATCGAAGTCTGCCACCTGAGCACAGCCATGTGTCATCAGGCCAACCTGGCATATCTGGCCGGCCGCAACGCGTCGGTCGATCAGGTGCGTGAGGGCATGAAGTCCTGTGAAGATGCCGTCAATACCCTCAATGACATGGTCGCTCAAATTGAAGGGAACGATGTGGACCTCGAAAAAACGCCTTTGATCATGGGGCCGAAACTGACCTTCGACCGCAAGACCGAGCGGTTTGTGGGCGATGGCGCCGACTTGGGCAACCAGTACATCAAGATGTCGTATCGCGATGGCTTTGCTGTGCCGGATAAAGTTTAACGATCAACCGAAACCATCGTGCTTCACATACCAAAGACCCGCGGGGCAACCGCGGGTCTTTGAGTTATCGGCGGGCGAAGATGGGAGTGGGGGGTTATCCTTTCGCGCTATCCTGCTCGTATGCGCGAATGATTTCCTGGACCAGGGAATGGCGAACCACATCACTCTTTTCAAATTCCACAAAATCAATTTGGGGTATGTCGCGCAGTAATTCCGCTGCCTGGACCAAACCGGATTTCCGGCTTTTGGGCAGATCGATTTGGGTCACATCGCCTGTGATGACGACTTTGGAGTCGAAGCCCAGGCGGGTGAGGAACATTTTCATCTGTTCGCAGGTCGTGTTTTGCGCTTCGTCGAGGACGATGAAGGCGCTGTTCAGCGTGCGCCCACGCATATAGGCCAGGGGCGCGACTTCGATAACGCCGTTGCCGAGAAGGTCGTGGCTTTTTTCCGCGCCCAGCATTTCATAAAGCGCGTCGTAGAGTGGCCGCAGGTACGGATCGATTTTTTGCGCGATGTCGCCGGGAAGGAACCCCAGGCTTTCGCCCGCCTCCACAACGGGGCGGGTCAGAATCATGCGGCTGAATCGTCCTTCTGTCAAGCCGGCCACGGCCATGGCCATGGCCAAATAGGTTTTTCCCGTTCCGGCCGGGCCAATTCCGAAGACGATGTCCTTACGATGAATCGCGTCAAGGTATCGCTTCTGTCCCAAGGTCATGGCTGCGATGCGTCGTCCCTTATAGGGAACGCGAATGGATTCGCTGTAAGCCTGCTTCAGGTCTTCGGATTGGTTGTTTTTGACGGCTTGAATTCCATAGTTGATCTGTTGGGTGTTGAGTTTTTTGGTTCGTCGCTCATGGGGAGCCGCCAGCCAGGTGTCGATAACCTTTGAGACTTCGCGCGCTTCGGCCGGATCGCCGACAATCTTGATCTGATTGCCCCGACAGGTGATGTGGACATGGAATTGCTTTTCCAAGGCCTCGAAAGCAGAGTCTCGCCCGCCCGTTACGGCCATGATTTCATCGTTTGTCAGTGACACAATATGCTCAATTTGTTTTTCGCTCAAAATTCCGACCTCGTCACAGGGGGCGCCCCTGGGGGAAAATTGCTGTGAAACCACTCAAGGATGCTGGTGGTGGCCAAGGCATCCCTGCCAACCGTATCTCGGGCGAAATGGCCCGGGACTGGCTTCGCTTCAGATGTGCCAGTATCTCAGAAACACGCCTTAGATGGGGCCGCCTCCACTGACCGGTCCACCTTCTTTTCGTGCCGAGCGACGACGACTGGAACGTCCTCGGCGACGGTCACCCGTTGCTTGGGACGGCGCCTTTCCCGATGGTGGAGAGGGTAAGGCGCTTTCGCGGCCCTCTCCGGAGGGCGCCGGCCGGGAACCCGTTCGCCGCGAGCGGGAGGATCGTTTGCGTTGTGTCTGTCGTGGAGTGTCCTGCTTTGAAAGGCTTGCCTGTTCACTGCGCGGCTGGCGCTGCTGTTTTTCGCTCGGAATGGCCGTCTCTGGCGATGGCTTTGCCGAGGAGGAAATACTGCCACCGTCGTCCCCCGTTTTTCGACCGGAACCCACTCGCTGTCCCTCACTTCGGCGATTGGCGCCGCGTTTCTTTTTCGGACGACGTCGCGCCGATCTCTCCGCATCGTCCGTCGATTCCGCTGCGGAGGGCGTTGTTGGGCCTTCGGTCTCAGAATCGGTGGCCGACGTTGCTGTCTGGGCCTCCATATTCGAAAAACTCTTCTTTAATTGGGCTTCCTCTTTACCGCGGCGTTCATCTTCTTCCCGCTGTTTGCTGGCCGGTGGTCGGGGGGGAACTCCCCCGCGGGAGGCGTAATTCATCTGAGCGACTGATCGGGCGCCACCATTTCGAGAAGCGCGTCCATTGCCAGATGGCCGGGCTTCCGCTTCATCATCTTCATCAGGAAGGACATCACTGGAGTCGTCTTCGCCATTACTATTGGTATTGTCGTGATTGGGTCTGGATATGACGCGTTGGATTTCACGGGAAAAAACTTGATAGACTTCACCGCTGTCAATACGAATGGCGAGCCACTGTCCCAGCAGATTTCGATCCACTACTTCGCCCGTCACATCCAGCGACTGGATAACCGAACCTAAAGGCGGCATTTCGGCGCTCATGGCCCGATATTGTTCATCTTCATATTGAATGCAGCACATGAGCCGACCACAGAGCCCCGAGAGTTTGGATGGGGACAGGGTCAGTTCCTGATTTTTAGCCATTCGAATGGATACGGCCTTGAAATCATCGATCCAGCTGGCGCAACAAAGCTGACAGCCGCAAATCCCATAGCCGCCCATATTCTTCGCTTCATCACGAACACCGATTTGCCAAAGTTCGATGCGAGCCCGCAAGGTCGAGGCCAGGTCTTTGACGAGTTCCCGGAAGTCAATGCGTCGGTCGGCTGTAAAATAAAACGTGATTTTATTTTGCTTCTCCGAGATCCGAATAGCCGAAATGCTCATTGGCAGATGGTGCTTGCGTGTCTTTTCCCGACAGATGAGCAGATAGCGTTGTTCGCGTTCCTTCAGCCGACGCCAGTTCTCAATCTCTTCTTCGGAAGCCTTTCGCAGGACGGAGGGATAGGGCGCCACATCTCCCTGGCAGCTAAAGCATCGCACCTCAATCGTGGCGACAAATCCGGTGGCCTCTTCTCCATCGGAGTCCACAACGCAAAACTCCCCATTCTGCAATTCCATGCTTTCAAAGCGATAGATCTTCGATTTCGCGTTTTCACTGAACTTGATACAGGCCACTCTTTCCATGTGCTTGGATCGGTTGCAGTGGGCCATTTCCTCTTCGCTGATGCGTTTCGTTGCGGCTTTTTCCATAACGGGATGAAATCCCAATCGTTGAATATGTTCGGGGCGTGTTGCGCACGCCATGTCAGGACCGACGGGCGCGCGGTCGAATCCAGGGGATGCGCACGCCCATTGGGTTAACGTAACGCCTCGCTCCGCCTCGGGTCAACCCCTAGTCGTATCCGAGCGGCGTCACGACATCTTTCGTGTTTGGCTTTTCGGTATGCTTATGGGCGTGGATACTTTGCGGTGACCGTCGTCCGGAGGCCACCACGATTGGTAAAGTCGATGGTGATGGTCATTTCTTTCGGCTGGCAAGCCTGGCTAAGGTCATCGAGCAGGCGATTGATCAAGTGTTCATAAAAGATTCCCACGTTGCGGTATGTCAGCAGGTAGTACTTGAGTGACCGCAATTCGATGACCTTTCTGTCGGGCACATAGGAAATGGTAACGGTTCCAAAATCCGGCAGCCCGGAGTAAGGACAAACGGAGGTGAATTCCTCTGTGGTGGTGTGGACGGAAATGTCCTTGCCAGGGAAGGCATAATCGAAAACCTCCAGAAGCGAGGCGTCGATGTGGTCTGGGGATTCGAAATTCAGTTTTTTATCTTGCGCTTTGAACATGATACGTCGCTCGTTCGTAGATTTGAATCAGGCCTTGAGGTGGCATGGGCATCTTGCCCATGGAGTCGCCCCGGGCAGGCCGTCGGCGCCGTCACGCTTTTTGCTCGCTGCGCGGCAAAAATCGCGCCGGCGCCTCAGTCGCTTGTTCTCTGACCCAGGGCTCCGCTCCCTATCGGTCGCTCCACCCTGGGCTGGTATATGTCGCCACCTTCGGGGCTTGGCGGATGTTTTGCCCCTGGCACGCGGGCCTTTTAGGGTAGCTGCCCCGCGCCCAGCGTGCGTTGCGCCTTGGCGTTTGAAAAAGAAGTCTTGGCGTCTTGGCGTTTGAAAAAGAAGTCATCGCGCCGCGTCCCGGCTTGCTTTGCGCCTTGGCGATTCGCGCAACCATCTTCTTTTCCTTCTATTCTGCATGGTTCAAAAAAAACCACCGCAACCCCGTTACGCTATCATTTTCTTCATTTGTTGTGTCCATTTTGATGGACATGGGACACTCTCTATCCTCCTAAAGTCTTTCAACGAAACGGGCCTCATCGGCCAATTCCCCTTCATGACGCCAGTGGTCGAACAGATACATGCGCGCCGAAGAATGTTCCCACACGCGCGTATGGATTTTACGGGGAATGGACCCTTTTCCCAGAAGCAGGTGGCAGTCACGGCGTCCTTCGATTCGATCAATGTAATTGTCACTCCAATGGACGAAGTGTATGGCGTGGCCGCCGAGGTCGAGAAAGAGTCCCAGAATGCCTTCACGGGTCACTTCCGGAAAGCGATGGGAATAAGTGACCGCATGGCTGGTATCGAGACACAGGCCAAAGTTCGGTTTGTTTACCGCTTCGACCAATCCCGTCCATTCGTTGGGCGAGGCGGCGAAGCACTCGCGGATGTTTCCGTGGTGGCGATCGCGTGAATAATTTTCATCAGTTGGGATGTCTTCCCAGTTGACGCAAGCGTTTTCCATCAGGATCCGCGTGTCGGACAGGGCGGCTTTTTTGCACAGCCGCTGGAGGCTGTCGATTAATAATTCATCGGTTCCCACTTCCTGGATTTGGGACATTTTCCCGGCGTCTTCATTCCAGAACCGAGGAGGCGGAGCCAGTACAATAAACAGGCAATTGGGCGCCGAACGCACGCCCTCAATGAATTTTTCGAGAATGTTCAGACTGTATTGGCGGAATTTTTCATTTTTTGCGGCAATGTTGAGCCGATACCGCTGTTCTTTATGCACAATTTCATAAGGGGCGCGGGCCGATCGAATGCGTTCCGCGCTTTCGATCGGATCGGGATCATTCCAATCGAATTTCACTTCACAATACAATCCGTATCGCTCCATGATCTTTTCCCCCGCCGACAGAGGGACCAGGATTTCATTTCGTCTCGGCACTGGGCGCATCGCGGTGTGTTCCTCTTGGTCTGAATCCGGAATGGACGCGTTGGGCGCGCCATTCGGAAGAGGGCATTCAACCGACCGAATGGCGCGGGCGCAAGGGGCAAATTCGAGAAAATCATGGAATAGCGAACGAGAAGATACAGACGCTCGTTTTTTTTACGTGTTTCGAGAGGGAGTCCGCTAGCGATGCCATTCCGGAGCGCGTGGACTGATGGCCTCTTCGAATAGGGGCTTGCGTCGGAAATCCGTAGGATTATAGGCGGCATTTGCCGGATCGCTTTCCATCCATCGGATATGCTGGCGGCCATAATAACTGCCATAAAACTGATAATTGGAATCGACCCAGCGGCTGAGAATCATGCGTTGGTTTTCATCCAGCATGGTGGAGTGATCGGCCTCCGTGTTTTTGGGGTGATCAGCGTGTCGAATCATATCCATCAGCACGCTGTTATAACTCCCCAGCGTTTTGGGCGGGACGGTGGCGCCACTGTAGTTTCCCTGATCGCCGTGTTGGAACGAGGTGAATTCCGACACAATGGGGCCCGCCAGTTGCCGGATCGCCAGCTGCTCGTATGACGTATTGTAAAATGCCGTTACCTCATTGGTCAGGCGCAGGCCTCCGGCCGGTTCATCGGCGCCGTGGCAACGGACACATTCCGCGTCAAAGATGGGTTGAATGTCCGTTGGGTAGTGAATGACCTGACGGGCCAGCCCATTTCCGCCATTTTCGCGGAGATCGCACGGTTGGGGCTGTGGCTGACTGGGCGGGCGTCTCAGGGCCAACGGGGCCTGTGTTGTGGCAGAGAGTCTCGCTCCGGCGGCGTGATTGTTTCGCCCGTGACAGCCCACACATGCGCGCGTTTCACCGGGCTGATAATTGACATATGTCCGTTCACGCTGTACTTCCATAAAGTCTTTATCGAGCGCCTGGAAGAAAATATTTCGGTTGGCCGGCGCCTCAAAAGCGGCCGAGCCGTCTGGTTCCACCGGGACCACTCCCCACTGAACGCGCGGCCAGAGGGCCGCCTTCCAGCTGGAACTGCTGTTGGATGGATTCCAGCGTCGGCCGGTATCCCAATAGCGGGGAATGGCTTCATTGATTCGCAGCCATTTGATTTCGCCCGGCTCAACATTCTCCATGCCGTCATAGATATTCGTGATGACGCACAGGGCTTTGTTCGCATCCGCATAGTCCGGATGGCGCGCGGCTTGGACCACGGGTGGTGTGTCCCGGGGCGCAACGGGCATGGGATGCCAGCAGGAAAGCCTCTCGTTTTTGTGAATCAGGCGTTGATTGCCTTGCGTGTCGATCAGATACAGTCCATAGGCGTTTGGAACATTCTGGTAGTGATCCTTCGGATTCATTTTGAACGAAACCAGAAATCGATCGGCATCAATGGGGTAAGGGTGGGTGTACAAATGTCCACTGGCGCCGTTGCGGTCGTGGACAAATCCGTTATCCTCTGTCTTGAAATGCCATCCCGGTTCTGTGCGTCGCTCGGTAAAAACGGTCGGCGTGATGTTGGCCACCGCATAATTCGGATCCATGAGGGTAAAGCCGGTCTCATCCGGGTCGGGGCCACGGAGGCGGCTCCCCTCCTGCAGATCAATCAGCATGATGGCTCCCACACAACCGCCTTGAGGGTAGTGGCAGGTGCCAACGCAAACAATACGGTTCGCGCTGTCAGGGATGGGGCGTGGGTACATATACACCGTTGTGGTATCGTCGGTTAATCCGTACAGTTCCTGCGGGTGGGAGCCGTCGGGATTCATGGACCAGATGGTCTTACAAACCCGGGCGCCTTTATCGACATATTCCCAGCGATGGTACATGACGCGTCCGTCGTCAAGAATCACGGGGCAGAATTCACTGACGGGGCTTTGCGTCAGCTGATGGATATTTTGCCCATCCGCGTCCATGCGGTGAAGAAGCGGCGCCACCAGGGCGCCGGAGCCCCCACACAGGATCGTATGTTCGCACCGGGTGGAGGAAAAGATAATGCCGCCGTCGGGAAGATAACAGGGGTGGATGTCATCCGTATGAAATGGTTTGCCCAACCGTTTGACTTTTTCCCCTTCGTCGGTGGGCGGGAAGGTGATTTGCCGGAGATCGCTTCCGTCGATGTTCACCTCCCATATCCGAAATCCCGCCTTCGGATGTTCGCGATAATCAAAGACCACTTTTTGAGCATCGAACGATACGTTGATTTTCCCAATCACTCCCTTACCGCCGGGCATGTGGGCCGCGGTGATCACGGGGCGCTCTTGCCCGGTGGTCAGGTTGAAAATGTAGATGCCATTCTCCGGGTGAAAGCGATCCGGCGTCGTGCCGTTGTCGATATCTGTATAGTAGTGATCGGAAGAGAAAGGGGGGCGTTGGACAAAAATAATTTCCTCGAATCCGAGGGATTCCGGCGTCACCCTCCCTTCGGAGGGATTGGGTGCGGCGATGGCTAGGCTCACAGAGAGCAGTAAAGCGAGAACATCGAGAGCGGTTGAATGTATTCGCATGAGGCCGTTTTTCTTTCCAAGGAGTCTGGCGCAGGCAAACCTCGCCCACACATTGAGATCCTATTTTAGAAGGTTTCGGGAGTTTGGTAAAGAGGAAAAGCCGATTTCCGCGTCCGGGCGTCGTGCGCCCTCGATTGGCAAGGTCTCCTGAGTTCTGCACGGTTCCCTGCCAGTTTGCCCTTGCCGTCCTAAGGCTGTTGCGTTGAGTATTTCGCCTC
>JADFCT010000064.1 GCA_017161665.1 Candidatus Sumerlaeota bacterium | reverse complement strand
CGCTCATTATTATTATCACGGGACCCATCGCGGCCCCCGTCTCGGTTTCGCCGATCGTCCCGCGAAAAATCGCGCCCACGAAAACCGCCAGAACGACTTCCCGATGATCCGCCCACGGCGCCATGATCCAATACTTCCCACTCCTCGCCGGGGCGTATGACGATTCGCCCTCCGACCGGGACGGAAAACTGCTTATCTTCCATGGCCAGAACAACCCGTTCGCCGCTGATACGGGTCACGCGAGCGCCAGCGACCTCTTCATTGACACGCCGCAGGCCTCGGTATTCGGTGCGTGAACCGCCAAAAAAGGCCATGGCTTCGCCGCTGACGATCATGGAGCCTGTCAAGTCGAGGTGATCTGGCGCTGGCGCCGGCTGTGGCGCTGGCGTTTCCCGAGGCGCATCCTGCCGGGTGGCTGTACGATGGCGGTTGAAGATGTTCCGTTCCATCAGAACCTTGAACTCTTCGGATTCGCCCACCGTCGTTTGACTGAGCGCGCTCGATAGCAGGGCGCTCCAGAACACAGTGGCCCAAACAGCCATTTGAATTCTTTTGATTGCGCCTCTCATGATGCCTCTCCTTCTCGACGACGGTCGGCGCTGGAAATCAACAAGCCTGTAAAGGCCAAGTCCAGCGTCAACTCCCGTCCCGTGTCGTCCGCGGCGATGATATTGACTTCTTCCAGCGCCAGAGCCAACGGGGCGGTTTCCAGGAAGTAAAGAAAACTGTATACCGCCGAGCGGTCTCCGATGCCCGTCACCCGGAAAGCAAGCATCCGGGGCAGATCCCTGTTTTTGCTCACCAGGACGCTGTCGATCTTGGTGAGATTCAATCGGCTGTCCCGGCTCCATTGATTGAGAGCCTGAACGACGATGCCTTCGGCCTCAAACTGATTTTCCGGCAGGGAATCGCGTTCCACGTCGGTGATGACCCGGCGATAGCGTCGTTGATTGTTCAACAGCCGTTCCCCTTTTTCGATGTCGGCGTTCAGCGTTTCGATGCGCTCGCTGCGTCCTTTCCAGAAAGCCGTGAGCGGGGTGAACACCAACTGATTGCCGAAAAGCAGGGTCACGCTAACAATTGCTCCGATGAGCAGCATCCGTTGTCGTTTCTGATCGTTCATTGGACGTCTCCCGACCAAAGGAATTCCAGCGTGCAACTGGCCGGCTGTCCCTGACTGGCTTTGGCTTGCTTGATGTTGGGCAGCGAAACGTCGTTGACGAATGGCGCTTCGTTCAAAGCCGCGCGCATGGTTTCAAAGGCTTCAGGATTGGTGGCGCGACACTCCGCCTTGATGCGGGCCATGGCTTTGATACCGATGGATGTTGTCCAAAGGGAACCTTCTTCCGGGAAGGCTTCCGTAATGCACTTCACAATTGCCAGACTTTCCGAACGCGCGCCATGCCAGGGACGCAACCGGTTCGCCTCTTCACGTAGTTTTTCGGCTTGGGCGACGGCTGGCGCCATGCTTTTCCATTGGCTTTCCAGATTTGCCAGCCGCCATTCCCGGGCGAGTAAAACCAACAGAAACAGAAAGGCGATGGCGACCGCTGCCCCTCCGAATTGGACCGTTCGCCGGGTGTAGGTCTTGCCCCATAATTTCGTGTGCCGTTTTCGCTTTTCGATATCAAAGAGCAATTCCAGAGGCAGGCCAAAGATGAGTCGCCCTGCGGCGGCCACGGCCGGTATATCCGGTTCCGTGTCGATCTGATAATCACATTCAAAACCCAGTCGGGCCGAGCGTCCTTCCACGCGCCAGCCAATACGCGCCATGGCGTCATTGAGCGGCGGGACGATGCAGTCCAGCTGCCGATTGTTTCCGAATACATAAACGACCCGGTCCCCGTTTTCGGTCGATTCGGCGCGGCGTCCCAAGGTGATCCGCAACTCGCGGGCGACGGGATCGGGGTCAAAAGGATCACCGCTATGGAGTTCCGGCAGACGCGTATCCAGACGACGCAACGCCTGGATACCGCCTCCGCCGAGAATCATCAAGTCCATGCCGGAACGATTGATCAAAATCGCCGCCGAGCCCTTGCTGTCGCGCAAATCCGCGCCGACTGCGGCGGGCCGCAGCGTTATGGCCAGAATCCTCAGGCCCGCGGCCCGGAAAACGGCCTGGAGCGCCTCAATATGACTCCGCGGGGCCGAAACAACCACGGCGCCCTGGCCCCCATTGGGGCGGTGGAAGCGCGAATGGGCCAGCGTCATATCCGACAGCGCATAAGGGAACTCGCGCTCGGCCTGAATGTGCAGGAAGGCGTTCAGATCCTCCTCGGCCAAATCCGGCAGGTCCACCTGCATGGTTAAGGCCCAACTCAACGGCAGGCAAATCAAGCATCGCCGTTCGCGAATGCCGGCGGCTGCCAGATGGTCAGCCAATTCGCGCCCCGCTAGTTTCGGGTCGGCGGTCAGTGGGTCCAGATTCAAGGCCACGTCAATGGATCGCGTCACAAGCAGCCGGTCGCCCTGTCGCCGCGTTTCTGTGGCCAACAGGCGATCGCGATTGAGCGAGATACTCAATAAAGATGGAATGGTTTTCTTTTTCACCAGTAACGTTCGCTTTCTCCGCTTTCGACCATCTCGGTCAGTTCCCGGCGAATCTCCGGCCCCAGGGGCCAGCCCCGATCCGTTCGATCTTGTCGGAAAACAACCAGCGGTTCATCTCCGGATATATCCAGGACATAAAAAATTCGTTTGAAGGCCCGTCCGTTGGAACCGACCGCGACAATATCGGCGCCCACCTGATACGTGCGGGTTGTCAGATAGGGGCCGGCCTGGCGAGCCGCTTCCTCGCCCAGGACATCCACCACCCATGCCACGGTCTTCAGTTCTTCATTGCGATCTTGGCGATAGGAGACCAGGGTCGAGGCGAACTCCTCCCCAATGCCCGGCACACAGGCCAGCACCGCTTCGGACGCCAGGTTGACGTTGATCAATCCTGGCAGATAGTCTGTGTCGGTGGTCGTCAGATCATCCGCCACGAGTGAAAATTCCGTGGCGTCCATCCCGGAGCGAATATAAAAATCAATCAGGCTCGTAAACTGATTGGAGCCGATGCCGGCGGCGCCCATGATTTCCCCTGCGCGCGATTCGTCGAGGGCTTCCGTGAGCAACTCCCGGATTTGATCGCCTTGTTCGTTGTCGGATACGTTCAAACGAGGCGTTCCGTCGGCGCGTGTGTTGGACTCATTGCTGTATATCGTACAAAATTCCAGCAGCCCCGCATCCAGACGGCCGTCGCGGTTATCCTCCGGTTCGCTCTCCGCGCCGTCATCCTCCGCGTCGTCCAGCCAACCGTTCAAATTGTCATCTTCGCCCCGCATCATTTCCGGTTCCATGCTGTACAGGAGGCGCAATTCACTAACGGTCTCGAACGGCCCATCTTTGCTCAGATACGCTGGTTGTAAGCGCAGGTAGGAATCCAATTCCGCCCCTTCTTCCACCGGCTCGGTGTCTTCGTCCCGCCAGTCGATGATCTCGCCATCCAGTGGGATTTCACTGAGGACGGCCGACTGGTGGACGCCGCCCATAAACAGCCGTTCCAACATTTCCCGCGGCGCCGTGTTGATGTTAATCTTCGCCGCTTCGTCCATCAGCCCGAAGGCGGGATACGCATTGTCGGTTTTCCCCGGATCGGCTCGACCCAACAGCCAGAAATACCCATTGCCGACGGGAACCTGTTCATACTCGTATTCCAGGTCTTCCCGTTTGGGCAGTCGGCCTGGTTCTTCCAGATTGCGCAGGAAATTGATGACATAACGCCGGGCGCCTTCCGCAATCTGATCGGCCTCCATGGCCGCCACCGAGTTGGCCGCGGCCCGATATTCCATCACCATGTCGTGGGCGAAGTACAAAGCGAGCGTTGACAGGCCAAAAGAAATCCAGAGAATCAAAGCCAGCGCCATGCCGCTACGGGGGCGTCGCTGAGCGGAAAAAGCGAAATATGAACCACCAGAACGTCCCGATGTTCCAAAAGAACTTCGGGCCATTCTTGATGTCGCCCTGTTCATATTCCGCTTTTTCCAATCAGCGATACTCATTATCGGCCCCCACCACTCTGTTCCCCGCCGGCTTGACTGTCTGCCGTTTCGGTTTCCTCCGAACTGCTGGCATCCCACGGCGCCGGTTGAATCACAATCGGAATGGTCATTTCCAGCGGGCGATCCCAGGGCTCATCCGGGTCTTCGGGTTCGGTGAACGTAATCCGAATCGAAACCGCCTCTGGAATCGCATTTTCCAATTCCGTCGAATCCCACGACGCTTCCCATACTTCTTCCGCGTAATACTCGAACTCCAGGCTGTCCACCCCTCGCAGGAGTCGTATCCGTTCCGGCTCTTCCTCGATATTGGGCAACAGATTCCGATTAACCCAGCGCACCAGTTCCAGCCCCGGTTGATTTGTATTCGTGATCGGTTGCTCCAGGCTGTATTCTACCCGCTGGATATCCCCCCACGGCTCCAGGTCATCCAGCCGACCGGATGCGGTATGTAGTAACAAGATGTCCATCCGTCGTCCCGAGGATTCGTCGGGTTCGCCCACGAATTCGCCCCGCATCAAACCCACGGGGGGGACGACCGAGGACAGATCGCGCCGGATCGTGTTGGCCGCCATGGACCAGGGCATGTCGCGTTCCAGTCGGCGATAGGTCCCTTCCCGCATTCGGACCGTCGTAAAATACAGCGCTACCAGACTGGCCATGATCGTCGCGTACATCATGGAGGCAATCATCAACTCGACAAGGGTGAAGCCTCGTCGCGTCCGTGTCGCCTTCAAATGGAGATGTCCAGCTGTCATGACCCTTGCCCCTGCATACTTTGAGAAAAATGCGCCTTCTGCGCCTTCTGCGCATTAAGCGCCACTGCCGGTGTCTGCTTCCTCGGTTTCTTCTTCTTCTTCCGGTTCCAACTCTTCAGCATCCGCAAGGGTACGGAATTGGGTTGAATATTCAATCCCTTGAACCTTAAAGAACACCTCCGCAACGACTTCCGACATGGTTTCTTCGATCCAGTTTTCCCTGGAAATCTCGTAGGTGTATTCCGGGAAATCCTCGCCAAAGTCGCCTCGCATGGAACCGGTCCGCCAATCTTCGGTGAGGATCGCCTCATTCAAAATCTTTTCGGCCAGCATGGCGGCCATTCGGCGGCGTTCGGCCATGACCCCGGCCCGACTCGAATTTGCGATGGCCTGGACCGCGATGGGTACCAAGACCGACACGAAGACGAGGGCGATCAGAATCTCCACCAACGTGAAGCCGGATGAGCGAAGCGGATATGGACGATATCGAACCATGCGAGGTGTCCTATCGGAAAAGGCTGCGGGAACCCTGGGTCGATTCCGTTTCGATGTACTCGGCCTGATCATCCACCCAGGTTTCCTCGTCGTCTTCCACTTCAATGACAAACCGTGCGCCTTCGTCAATTCGGTTTATGCGGATTTCTTTCGCGTCACGGTCTGTCAGTGTGATTGTTTGGAGTTCGCCGCCGTCACAGGTTCCATCGGGGCGAAAGACAACGATCATCCGCCCGTCTTCATCAAAAACCGTTCCATCTGCCGTCAGCGTCACCTCATCGGACATTTTGTATTCCCGCTGAATAAAGGCCACATCGTCTTCGACGCGCATGTAGGACGATTGAGTCTCCAGCCCGTAAAATCCCTCGTCCATATCAACCCAGAAGCGCATCGGTTCGCCGCGGGCGATTGCTTCATTGCGGGCCAGTCGCGTCAAGGCCATGATACGTCGGGCGTCCTCAATGCGCTTGCGTCCTCGGAAAAAGCGAGCCACCGCCGGGGCCGTGATCTGAATGATCACCGTCAGAACGGCCAATAAGACCATGAGTTCGATGAGCGTAAAGCCCCGGCGCCGCTTCATGATGGACTCCTTACTTAACCTCTGCCCAATTGCCAATGTCGTCGTCGTCGCCGTCCTGGCCATTAGGCCCCATGGAATACAGGTCGAAGCCATCCGGATTGAGGCGGCCCGGAAACTCGTATATGAATGCGTTCCCCCACGGATCCAAGGGAATATCTTTTTTCAGATACGGGCCGTCCCAGTTGTTCGCATTGGACGGCTGGACCATCAGGGCTTCCAGTCCATCGCCTTCCTGGGGATATCCCCCGTTGTCGATTTCAAAGAAGTCCAGCGCTTCTTCCAGCATGGAAATCTGTGTTCGGGCCGACGTGATATTGGCCTTTTCGGTTTTGCCGGTGAGCCGCGGTCCGACCAGGGCCACCAGTGTGCCCAGGATCACAAGGACGAGCATCAGTTCCACCAGTGTGAACCCCTTGCTTGGGCGCCGTGCGGTCTTTCTGTTGAATGGGTGTCCGGTTTTCATTATCGGTGTCCTTTCTAAAATGAAGTGATTTTGTTCTTTCGTTACCCTATGGAATCCTGAAGCGAGAAGATCGGCAGAATCATGGAGACAATGATTGTTCCGATGATCGATGCCATCAGCATCAGCATCAGGGGTTCCGCCAGCGATACGGCCATCTTCAGCTGTCGATCCAAATCTTTCTCCGTCATCTCTCCGAGGCGGATGAGTTCCTTGTCCAGTCGCCCCGTTTCCTCGGCAACGGCAATCATTTCAATAACGGAACTGGGAAACAAGGCTTTGCAATCGGCCAGGCTGCTGGCCAGTCGATCGCCCTTTTTGATTCGATCAATCGTGTTGGCCACGGTGTCCATTAACGTTTGATTGCCGATGGAATCCAAGGCCACCCGCAGGGCCGTGACGAGGGGGACGCCGGCGCCGATCAGTGTTCCCAGCATCCGGCAAAAACGCGCCATGGCGAATCGCGCGGCCAAGGGACCGATGACCGGCAAGCCTAAAACCATTCGATCCCACAGCCGTCGCCCCGATTCCGTCTTGAAATACGAATGAATGCCAATCCCCGCCAAGAACAAGACGATTGCCAGATAGACGCCGTACTGACGGAACCAATCGCTCAAGGCGATCACGATGACCGTCAACTGGGGCAAGGCGCCGCCGAAACTGTCAAAGAGTGACTCCAGGCGGGGGATGAAGAAAATAATCAGATAAATGACCGCCGCCAGGGCCAGGATGGCAAGCAGAATCGGGTAAATCAGGGCCGACATCACCTTGCCCCGCAATTCCTTGTCCCGTCCCTGGAACTCTGCGATTTCATTCAGAACCACATCCAGAAATCCGCCCGTTTCCCCCGCATGAACCATGGCGACATAAATCTTCGAGAACGTCCGAGGGAAAGCGCGCATGGCATCGGCCAGCGATGTGCCGTCGATGACATGATCATGAATCGCCTGCCATTGGGCTTTGGCCGCCGGAGCCGAAGCCTCGCGACTCAGAAGTCGAAGGGCCTTGGACATGGGCACGCCCGCCGACAATAAATTGGACAACTGCCGGGTGAAATTCTCTACGGCATTGAACGAGACCTTCGATGACTTGGGCAGATAATCGGCCAGGTTGAGTCCGCCCGATTTTTGCGGCTGCGTTTCATCCAAGCTCACGGGATTCAATCCCTTTTGATCCAGGATGCGATACGCTTCCTGACGCCCCCCGGCCTCCAGACTGCCTTCGGCCATGGCCCCATCCAACTGAATCGCTTTGTATCGAAAAACAGGCATGATCGTTCGTCAATCCTGTTGAGATTTTCTTGTTAATTTATACATGTTTGCGCATGGCGCGGTTCTCTGCTTTGGTGACGCGGAGCACTTCATCCACGGTCGTGGCGCCCTCGCGAACCACGCGCCAGCCATCTTCGCTGAGCGAACACATGCCTTCACCGGCGGCTATTTTCCGAATTTCGCCGGAAGAGCGGGAGGCCAGCAACAACTGCCGCACATCATCGCTCATGGTCATAAATTCAAAGACGCCCCGGCGACCGGTGTAGCCCGTTTCCCGGCAGGTTTCGCAGCCGACGGTTCGATAAAGCGGTTGGTCGGCCTCCAGGCCGATTTCGGGGCGAATCGCTTGGGCCTTGGAGGACTCATCCACGGCTTTACATCGTTTACAAAGGACGCGAACGAGTCGCTGGGCCAGAACCGCCTCCAGAGACGAGGCCACCAGATACGGTTCGATGCCCATATCAACCAAGCGCGTGAGCGCTCCCGGGGCATCGTTGGTGTGGAGCGTTGAGAAAACCAAGTGGCCCGTCAGTGAGGCCTGGACCGAAATTTCTGCTGTTTCAGCGTCGCGAATCTCGCCGATCAAAACCACGTCCGGGTCGTGCCGCAAGATGGCCCGCAAGCCGCGGGCAAAGGTCAGCCCGGCTTTTTCCGAGACCTGAATTTGGTTGATCCCCTTCAAATGGTATTCGATGGGATCCTCAATCGTAATGATCTTGCGTTCGGAATCGTTGATTTCAGACAGCGCCGCATACAGCGTCGTCGTCTTTCCGCTACCCGTCGGGCCGGTAACCAGCATGATCCCATGGGGCAGACCCAGGACTTCGCGAAACAATTCCAATTCCCGCTGGCCGATCAAAAGGTTATCCAACCCCAGTTTCGCCTGGTCCTGACGCAACAGACGAAGCACCACGGCCTCGCCATACAACATGGGGATCACCGACACACGCACGTCCACCTCGCTGTGTTCAACGCGAATCTTGATTCGGCCGTCCTGGGGCAATCGCTTTTCGGCAATATCCAGGTGACTGAGGATTTTCATGCGCGACACAATGGCCGGTTGATATTTTTTGAGCGATGCGGGCACCGGCACATCTTGAAGCACGCCGTCAATGCGATAGCGAATGCGCATTTCATCTTCAAAGGGTTCCAGATGGATGTCCGTCGCCCGGAGGTTGATGGCGTCTGCCAGGACCTGGTTCACAAAGCGGATGATTGAGGCGTCCTGGGCGGCTTCGTCCAGATCCACGTCGTCGTTATCGCCTTCATCCACGACCTGGAGGACCGACTCTTCGTCCAGGGTGTCCAACGTGTCGGCGCCGACGCCCAGCCGTTTTTTGATTTCCCGTCGGATGGCCTCGGAAGGGGCCAGGGCCGGTGTCAAGGCTTCGCCGGTCATGGTCTTGATGGTGTCCATGCCCTGCGTCTCAAACAGGCGGCTCGTGGCCATATGGACGGATCCATTGACACGCCGCAGGGGCAGAATCTCATACTTCAGCAACACGCGGGCCGGAAACAGGGACATGAGCTGACGATCCGGTTCCACCTCATCGAGGTCGGTATATTCCAGATCAAATTCCTTCGCCAACCACTGGAGCACTTCGGCTTCCGACGTCAGAGCCGTTGAACGGCCCGAGGCTTCCGCCTCTTCCAACGCAGCGGCTTCAATCGCTGAAATCTGATGTTCCTCGATCATTTCCTTCAGTAATTCCCGCATTGCTTCAAAGCCCTTTTCTCAAAAATTCCCCGGTTCACGCCTGGCCCAAGAGCTGGAACGCGCAAAGCCGCTCAACCTCCCAACGACTTTGCGCGCCCTGCTTTATAGAGGAGGGGGGACGGGTGCTATTCGAGCATACCGGACAGAACCAACGCCGCTTCCTGCCGCGGGGTCAGGACCTTGACCAGTTTTTCCTGAGCTGCTTTGAGCTCATCCTGCTGTTTTTTCACCAAGGCGCGATACGCGGCCAGTTTGGTTTTGATCTCGGCCGATGTGGCGTTTTCGTTATCCAACACATCGCGCAATTCTTTGATTTCTTTGGGGGTGTTGTCATCCGCTTCCGCCCCTGGACCGCCGGGACGACGAGCGCCGCCACGCATCCCGCCCATACCACCCATGCCTCTCATGCGAGTGGCCATTTGCTTCGTGCTTACATCTTTGACCAACGGTTCGATCACGCTCCATTCGTCATCGGAAACACCCAGATTTTCTTTAATCCGGGGCCCCGTAAATTCCCACATCCGATCGGGAGTGAATGCGCCGCGCTGCATTCCGCCCTGCCGCTGTCCGGGGGCTTGACCATTTTGTCCTGCTTGACCGCGCTGCGCTTCCGCGTTGGTCAGACCAAACGCCAGGATCAGAGCCGCCAAAGCAGCCAGAATACCGATTCGTGCCATTTTTAACATCTCAAGTGTCCTCCTGAGAGAAAGTGATGACTGCAAAACAGGGGCGCGCTGTCTTGATTGTCACAAAGATGTAAAGCACAGGCTGTGCCAAAGCGCAAACCCCTTGAATTTCAGGGGTTTTATCCACCAGACGCGCAAAAGATTCACTTAGAGCAAGGAAAGGATGCGCAATATTTGCGCATAGGGATTTCGCTGGTCCAAAAAGAACCACTGGTTGTACCAAAACGTCCCCTGATTTCAATCCCGTGGCCCGGAAACGACAGGCTTGCCAGAACCCTTCGAATGGAATAGGCTGCCGGTAAATGGTTACCGTATTTCCGGTAAGGAGCCGATGGCTGATGAATCGAACAGCAAGCGGGGAAACAACGTATAATCTGGGCTTTTTGTGGTGTATTTGTCTGGTGGCCGCCATGGGGGGGCTGCTTTTCGGGTATGATTGGGTGGTCATTGGCGGCGCCAAACCCTTCTATGAGCCTTTCTTTGATATCGGTTCCAGCGAATTCATGCAGGCATGGGCCATGAGCAGCGCTCTGTTTGGCTGCCTGATTGGGGCGGTCGTGTCCGGGATGCTGTCGGATCGGTTTGGGCGCAAGCGATTGCTGATTCTGGCCGGATTACTGTTCATTGTTTCGGCGTTGGGAACGGCTCTGGCTGAGGGCTTTTCCGCGTTCAATCTCTATCGGATCATCGGAGGTGTCGGCATTGGCCTGGCCTCCAACCTGTCGCCCATGTACATCGCCGAAATCGCTCCCGCGGGGTTGCGCGGGCGGTTTGTGTCCATCAATCAATTAACCATTGTGATCGGCATCCTGCTGGCGCAATCGATCAATTTATGGATTGCGCGTCCGGTGCCCACCATTGAGCAGTTGCGACTGCTCAACAGCACGGATGATGCCATCGTCGTTGCCTATGGGGGAAGTGAGACCTTCGATCTGGAAAAGGCCCGAACCGATGCGAAAGCGATAACGGATCCGGCGATCTATGAGATGTTATCAGCGAAATTCCCGGAGATGGTTGTGCCGAGGCCGTTGGATGAATTGCTGAGTGAAACGGATCGCAAAGCGATCAAAAAAGAGCGCGAGGTGGAAGATAAGGCCATTATGGCCGCCTATATTGAACAGACATGGAACGGGCGCGTGGGGTGGCGCTGGATGTTTGCGGCCGAGACGGTTTTCGCCGCGCTCTTTTTCCTGCTCATGTTTTTTGTGCCCGAAAGTCCCCGCTGGCTGGTCAAAAATGGCAATCCTCAAACCGCCGAACGCATTCTGACCCGGATCGGCGGCGCGGAACACGCTGTGCTGGAACTGGGGGATATTCAAGCGACTCTGGCCGGCGATTCGGCCCGGAAGACCAACTATGCCGAACTGCTGGAACCTCGGCTCAAGCGTGTGTTGGGGTTGGGGGTGTTCCTGGCTGTCTTTCAACAGTGGTGCGGCATCAATGTCATTTTCAATTACGCCCAGGAAGTGTTCCAGGCCGCCGGCTTCGGCGTGTCCGATGTGATGTTTTCCATTGTCATCACCGGCATTGCGAACCTTCTCTTCACATTTGTGGCCATTTATACCGTGGATCGACTCGGGCGCCGCGCGCTCATGCTCTTCGGCGCCGGCGGATTGTGCGGGATTTATGCCGCTGTGGGCGCGGGCTATTATTTCAACGTCGGCGGCGTGCTGATGGTGGCCCTGATTGTGGCGGCCATCGCTTGTTATGCCATGTCCCTGGCCCCGATCACCTGGGTGGTGATTTCCGAAATCTTCCCCAATCGCATCCGCGGGGCGGCCATGTCCGTGGCTGTGTCCATGCTGTGGATCGGGTGCATCACGCTGACCTTCAGTTTTCCCAAACTCAACAGTCTGCTGGGGCCGGCGGGGGCGTTCTGGCTCTATGGCTTCATTTGCGCCATTGGGTTCCTTGTTATTTTCAGAACGTTGCCCGAAACCAAGGGCAAGTCCCTTGAAGCCATTGAGCGCGAACTGGTAGATTAGAAGGCCCTTCGCGGTTGAAAAAAAGAACCGCGAATGGACGCGAATAACCGAGAATGAATCGCGAATGGACGCGAATGAACGCGAATGAACGGGAATAACAGCGAATGAACCGCGAATGAACGCGAATGGACGCGAAAAGGGGAAAGAGTTTAGCCGGCTGAAGCGCGCTAAAAAAAACGATCCGGATCCTGGACAAGCGCGGGATGCGCACGTAAGGCTCTCGGAAAAAATCCCGATTCAATGTTGTCCAAATAGCCCCAAGGGCAACGATCTCTGCGCCCCCTCTACGTCTCTGCGATGATTTTTTATCATCTCAGAAACATTGAGGACTCCGAGTCGAAAAAGGGGATTTATTTATTTCCACAAACCTAACGCAGGAGCCGTATGGGGAGGACACAAACGGTGCAAATCCTAATAGCGGAAGATGACCTTGTCTCGCGCAACATCCTGAAAGCCGTTCTGATCAAATTCGGCTATGAGGTGATGGCCGTCAGCGATGGCAGGCAGGCGCTGGAAGCGTTACGCAAACCCGATGCTCCCCGCCTGGCCATTCTCGACTGGATGATGCCCGAGATGGACGGTGTCGATGTTTGCCGTGGGATTCGCCAGGCGGGAGGATCCAATCCGGCCTACATCATACTCCTCACAG
>JADFCT010000063.1 GCA_017161665.1 Candidatus Sumerlaeota bacterium | reverse complement strand
CACCTGGCTATCCGACAGATCCCGGACATAGAGATTTCCCTTTTCTGAGTACAGAACGCTTCGGCCATCGGGGGAAATGTTACCGGATGGAGCGTCTGCTTCCTCCTCATTCGGATCCTCTACAACGCGTTGACCACTAAGCGTATCATATCGGACGCGTTCGCGTTTGTTTGAATTGGGAATCGGCTCCTGAACGATATAGCCGGAACTGTCCGCAAGCCATGTCGCCTGGAAGGACTTGGGGCTGAATTCCCTTCGGTCATAGATCGCCTGGAAACGAGACTCCGCTCGTTTGAGTCTGTCTTCGCGGGCATTGGGCGCGTCTGTTTTTATTTCGGCGGCACGCGCGGGTATGTGACAAAGCGCCAAACAGAAAACGATAATAGTTACCTTCATTGTTTCTCTCCAGTTTCTATACGTAATTCCAGCACAGGGTCTTCGACGCGTTAATTCAATTCGCCACCGGCCGGCCATTCGGGAAATACACGTCAATGATCGTCTGAACCGCTTCCCGAATAGAGTCGGCGGTTTGTCCGTCATAGGCATCCCAACGCATTTTGTGTTCGCGTTCGGTCCAGTTGCCTTTGGGGCTGGGTTCTTTTCCCCACCATTTCAAGGCGAACGCCCGAAAAGCCTCTTTGTTTTCCGGCACAAGGGCTTTGTAATGAGTGAGCGTATCATAGACTTTCGCCGACGGCGGTCGTTTCGCCGCATTGACCGCGGCTTTGAGCCATTCGGCATTCTTGGGCGGCGTTCCCCAGAAGGCCAGCAGTGGCGTCAAATCCACTCCCGCTTTTTCAGACAGACGCAGGCTGAGTTTGTCGATATCCATGCCATGTTTGGACCAGGGACGCCCCGCTTCATAATCCTCATTCCATGATCGCCAAAAATCTCCCAGAACCTGCCATCCAAAAAGCCTTGCGATGTCCACAAACTTGGCGTGTCCTTTCAACTGATACGCTTTTTCTCCCGGCTGCATGGGTGTCTGATTCACAAAGTTCAGACTCGTCATCCATGCCACCGCTGTATTATCCAGCGTACGATGTTCATTTTTGTTAAAATTCCGGGAAGCCCGAAACGCCTCATCCAGAGAGTATCCGAACTTTTGGTTCCAGACAGCCACGTGAAGCAGGTTGACGGTTGACTCCATTTCCCCACCGAACTTGACGAAAAGGAAACCATGTCCCTGTTCATGGAAAACATAATCCGGCGCGTACTGCGGGCCCCTGATCAGGTAATGATCAACATACCCGTCATATTCTTTTCGGGGATCGTACCGGTCATTGACGGTCGGATATCCGGGAGCCAACACCCGGGCGCGATTTTGCAGGTCAACCTGAAGATACATCGTCTCCCGGCCTTTTACATGGGGCAGCCCCATCAGATCATTCAGCGCGTCCATGGCCGAATCCCAATCCCGGATCAACGCGACAGGATTATCCAGTTTGCTGATCCAACTCGTCGGAACCTGCATCATGAACTTCTCGGATTGAAAATCCGCCCAGGGAGCTTTCAACTGGCGTTCATGGTTTTTCCATTCTTCAAGGCTCGTCCGATGGAAGGGCTTGGCGGAGAAAAAGGGCGAGCGCACGGCGTTTCGGATTTTTATTTCGACCACCCCCGCCTCGGACCGATAGGGGGCCTCGATATAAATGCCGCCACCCAGTGGGCTCGCCACCCTTACAGTGGTCGCGTTAATCGGGTACGTTAACGATGAGCGGTCCAGGCGCAAAACTCTTGGTTTATTTGAGTTGTCCCATGAGTGCGCGCCGACCCGGACCAGGTAACCCTTTTCTACAAGCGCGTCCGGCACGATCACCGTGGCGATTGAGCCCGGGGCCAGATATGCCCCGGTTGGTTTTCTGGCGTAACCGCTTTCCTCTCGTCCAAACGTCTTGGGGAACGATGCGTCGATCTGGACCGTGTAGGTCTTCTGTGGATCGACGGGAGGTTCAACTGGGCCGGGAAAATGAGCGGAACAATCGAATTGATATCCATCCAGAAGAACAGGATATCGCTCCACGTTCTTCGCGTTATACACTTGGTCCATGATGTTTTGCATGACAGAATAAAGGGTCCAGTGAATGTCATTGACCGGTGGTTTTTTGTTTCTTTGAAAACCGCCACGGGCGATCCATAACGGCCCCATTCCCTTTTCATAAACGCTGACGAGGTCAAAGGCGCTTTGGATAATACGTTCGTTGTGCCCGAATATGCCCTGATGTTTGTCGATGCTCGCTTTCATCGCTTCTATTTGTTCCGGGCGCAAAACGGTTTTGTCCAGAAGATGGTTTTTAAGACTCGATAAAGCGAATAACAGTTCCTCTTCCATCTCCGGACGGAATGATTCTTCCGCGGATGCCCCTGAGACTTCGGCCCCGCGCGCGACATCATGCCACAGGGTAAAAAAGAGTGTTATGATCAGTACGAGAATCATCCCTGAAATGCGTTGGTGCTTCATTGTGTTCCGTCCTTGCGATTGATGTATAGTTGGTCATTGGGCCGTAACCGACCAGCCAATGGATTCCACGAACACGGCTGGTCTCTCTTCGAAATCGACAAATACGCACAACAAGCGTCTTGTTCCGTATGCCATTGCAATGCGCTAGCGCAAAATCGTGTACAACACGCCCATGATGCCAAAAAGGATCAGCGCCATAACGCGTGGGTCGGTGAGGCCGCCTTCCAGTTTTCCCCGTAGAGCGTCCAAAGGTCTGGTCCAGCAGAGATTATCCACCTGTTCCCTTGCTGGCGCGGGCGTGGCGAGGCTCACCAGGAAATACACGGCGCTTGACATCAGGAAAAGGTACCACCCCACTTGCATGAATGGGATGCCCAATTCCTTTGCGATCAGTTGTTTATCGCCGATCAACGGGATGTCCACCGCCAGGTAGATGAGACCAATGAACACGTTGAACATCATGGCCGCCATGGCGCCCTGTTTGGTCCCACGGCGCCAGAACACCCCCCCAAGGAAAACGGTCGTAATGCCCGGCGCAAAGGCCATGGGGATTTTGTTGATCGCTTCGAAGATACTGTCGAATTTCGCGCCCTGAGTGGACCACAGCATGGCCAGCACGACCACGACGCCAGCCGTTATGCGGCCGATGAACACCAGCCCGGCGTCTGACGTCTGTGGGCGAAGGCGTTTGACAATATCTTCCGCCGTCAGTGTGGCCGTACTATTCAGGGCCGCTTCGATCGTGCTCATCAAAGCGGCGAGCAATCCCGCCGCCATCAGCCCCCGTATCCCTATCGGGAGCAACTCCTTCATCATCACCATCAGCGTGGCGTCATTGTCCTCGCCGATAACATCTTGGAAGAGGGGGTAGGCGATGACGCCCGGCAACACCATCAGAAAAACGGGCAGGATTTTCAGAAAACCGGCGAAGATGGCTCCGTCTCGCGCGTCTTTCTCCGTCTGAGCCGCCAGAATCTTTTGGACGATTGTCTGGTCCGTACACCAGTACCAAATGCCCAGGATCGGGTATCCGAACAAGATGGAGTACCAGGAGTATTCACGGAGGGCGAACTTTCCCGGCGCCTCGAGATCCTGGATGGGCTGAATCATGCTGAGTTGATCGGGGCGACAGGCGGCCTTCAAATCCGCCCAATTCTCGATGCCCACGCCCGGCAAGGCTTTCAAGCCCAGGAACGTCAGGATCGCTGCTCCACAAAGGAGTAGAACGGCCTGGATCGCGTCGGTAATCATAACGGCGCGGAGACCGCCCAGAATTGTATAGGTCGCCGTGATGAGTGAAATAGCGACAATGGATACCAAATAATTGATGTTAAAGAACTCTTCCAGAACCTTGGCGCCCGCATATAAGCTGATCCCGATATGGACGAGGAGGGCGGACATAATAAAAATAAGGGCCAGAAACGTTCGGGGGCCGGGGCCGTAGCGCTTCTCCAGGAATTCGGGAAGCGTGCTGACCTTGCTGCGAAAATAGAAAGGGGCAAAAAAGACACCTAACACAATGAGGCAAAAGGACGCCATCCACTCGAAATTCCCAATCACCAATCCGTCTTTATAGCCGGACGAAGCCAGACCCACGAGATGAATTGTGGAAATATTGGCGCAGAACAAGCCCGTTCCGATGATGGGCCATTTCAGGGAGCGCCCGGCCAGAAAAAACTGATCCGACGAGGTGTTTTTCCGATACCCGACCAGGATCCCGATAGCCAGAATGCCGATCAAATAGGCGATGATAATGAGGGTGTCGATCACTGAGATGCTGACGTCCATTGGTCTCTCCTTTTGGAGGTACAAATCCGTGACGCGCCGAACGGCTTTCGTTTATTCTCGCATTCAGAATCTGCGAGCCTTGGGTCCTAAAGAGCGCGCGGGCCCGTTTTGCCGGTATCGTTCGATTCGGCGGACACACACACCCATGGTCATTATTCCGCTTTCATTTTCCTTGTCAAAACGGCGCCAAGGAAACCGATTTTTTTCCACGGCCCCGGCCGACTGTTTTTAATCGCATGACTTCATTCAAGATCAGGGACGCGGCGCCGATGACGGTCGCATCCAGACCGAATGTGACTTTCCCGATTTCCACTCCTGTCGCATGGCCTTTCATCGTCCGTCGCTGGACGGTTTCTCGAACCGTATCGAAAAGCACATCCCCGGCCTCGGCCACACCGCCGCCAATCACCACGGCTTCCGGGCTGAGAAGATTGATTAGGCCAGCCAATCCAATCCCGAGATAGACCGCCGCATTCTCAAAAACATGCCGGGCCAGGTCGTCGCCGGCCTTGGCGGCTTCGGCGACCATCTCGGTGTTGATGGCGCGGATCTCGCCCTGGCAGCGATCGGTCAGCGAACTGGTCGCGCCCGCCCCAAGTTCCTGTTGCGCAGCCAGCGCAATCGCGCGCCCGGAAGCCAGGGCTTCCAGACAGCCGTAATTGCCACACTTACAGCGGACGCGGCTGTCTTTCTCCATCGGAATGTGGCCGAATTCTCCGGCCAGGCCCCGGTTCCCATAGACGGGCTCGCCATTAAGTATGATGCCCGATCCGATGCCATAGCCCACGTTGACGCAGACGAAGTTTTTGAAGCGTTTGCCAACGCCATGCCAGAGTTCTCCCAGCGCCATGACCCGGTTGACGTTGTCGATGATCAATGGACAGTCCAGGCGCTCGGTCAGGGCGGCATAAACAGGCGCATCTTCCCAACCGAAGTCCGGGGAAAAGACCACGACTCCGGACTGGCGGTCCACCAGTCCAGCCACTGCGATGCCCACCCCGTGAACCCGTTTTTCGAGCGAAACCGCCTCGGCCAGCATTTCATGGACGATTCGGGCGATGCTGTCCAGAATCGTTTCGACCCCCCGGTCCACCTGGGTGGGGAGTTCACGGCGGCAAAGGACTTGCATGTTAAGGTCACACAGGATGCCGCGAATAGAGGTGGCGCCCACATCCAGCCCAATGACTGCATTGTCCGTGCCGCTAAACTCCACAATGCTGGGGCGCCGTCCGGCTCTGATGTCCTTCGACGCGCCCGGTCCTGTTTCCCGGACCAGTCTCTCTTCAGAGATCAGGCTTTCCACAACGCGAGTGACCGTTGGGGCGCTCAATCCTGTGGCGCGCACAATTTCGGCCCGGGAGATCGCCCGGGCGCGCCGGATTACGTCCAGGACTTTGACTTTGTTGAGATGGTTGACGTATGAGGCGTTGCCTAATGGCGATTTGAGGTTTGGCATACCGCTGGCTTCTTTTATGCGTTCCCCGGTGGCGAAAACACTGGCCCTGGGGTATCTTTGAGACATTGAACCGATTTAGTAAAGGAATGAAAGTATCTCTCCCTGATGAGCGGGTGTCAATGGGTTATTAAGCCGGATTTATGGCCGATATTGTGCCGAAATCGAAGAATGCCGCGTTGTAAGCCCGTTCGTTTCAAAACGTTTGAAATAAAGATTGACGGGCCCTATGGATTGAGCACATGTTCATGTCGTCAGAGGGATGGCGAAGCGATCCTTTCCAGGCAATGCCGGTGGGGACTGTGAGGGTTTACCGGTCGGCTGCCTGGAAGGACTTTGCATCCGAATCAACGGAATAAAACAGGGAGACGGTTATGAGAATGGTTCTTGCAATGATGGGCGTGACTGCCGCGTGTTTCACTTTTCTGGCTTCACCCGCCCTGGCGACACTCACGGCGCCGGAGCGGGGATTTATCAGTTCCAACCCCGCGCAAACCTGGGAAGAGGGACTGATTTGCGGCAATGGCCTGATCGGGGCCAACGCCCTCAGTCGGCCCTTGAATGAGACGATTATTTTTACCCACAAGCGGCTGTTTATGCCGGAAGGCGTCCCAACCCAACCGCCCCTCATGGCGCCCCATTTGTCAAAAGTTCGAAAACTGATCGACGAGGGGAAATATGACGAAGCGACCCAACTGGCTTTTGACGTTTCAGGGCAGGAAAGTTTTATGTATCCGGACCGGTTCATCCCCGCTTTTGACCTGAATATCGAGATGCGCTCCCAGGGGGCTGTGAAGGAGTATATGCGATCGGTTAACTTTCAGACTGGCGAAGCGGTTGTACAATGGGCTGACGAGCAGGGCACTTTTGAACGCCGGATGTTCGTTTCCCGTCGTGATGGCCTGGCTGTGGTTCTGATCACGGGCCTTGGAGAGAGAAAGGTGAACTGTCGGTTGGCGCTGGGCCCCAGGAAACCCAGTATGGCCTTGGATCCGCTGACGTTGAGTCGATCCGCCCAGGTCTTTGCCCGCAATATCATCAACATCGAGACCACCGCCGAGCCTTCCGCGCTCACCTTTCGAAATACCTTTGCGCAGGCTTATCCCGGCAGTATCCAGGCGGTGGAGGGCGTGGCCGGCATCTTTCAGAAAAACGGCGCCACCACGGCAACCGATGACTCACTGTTGATTACAGAAGCCGATCAGGTGATGATTCTGGTGGACATCCGGTTGCCTCTCGACGCGGCGACGTCCCATATCGACGACATGAAGCACTCGCTTCTGGCTCAGACGATGGAATACGCCACGCTCCTCCAACGCCATGCTGAAGTCCATGGGGAACTGTTCAATCGGATGCGGTTGGATATTGGTGGCGGCGCGGATCATAAGCGAACGACCGAAGAACTCCTGGCCGACTCGACCAATGAGCGGCTCAACCGCGCCTTGATTGAAAAGGAATTCGATGCGGGGCGTTACAACATTATTTCTTGCACCGGCGAATTGCCCCCGGTTTTACAGGGAGGATGGGCGGGAACGTACGTTCCTGGGTGGGCGAGCGACTTCACACACAACGGCAATGTGCCCTCGGCCATCGCCTGCCTGCTGATGGGCAATCTGCCGGAATTGATGCTCTCTTATACAGCGTACATCGAATCCATCATCCCCGGAATGGAAGCGAATGCCGAACGAATCTTTGGGGCGCGCGGAATCGTGCTGCCTTCCCGAACGACCACCAATGGGTATAACAACGCCCTGGCGCCCAAGTTCGCCGGAGGATTCTGGGTGGGGGGCGCCGCCTGGGCCGCCCACTTCTTCTACGACTACTATCTCTATACGGGCGACCGGAAATTTCTAGCGGAACACGCCGTGCCGTTCATGGAAAAGACGGCCATCTTTTTTGAAGATTATCTTTACGAAGGGCCCGATGGGAAATACGTTTTTTCGCCAACCCAATCGCCCGAAAACACCCCGAAAAACTCCGATTCGCAGGGATCGTTCAACGCCACAATGGATGTGGCCGCGGCCAAGGAATTGCTGTGGAACCTGATCAGCGCCTCCAATGAACTGGGGATTAATCGCAATAAGATTCCCCAATGGCAGGCGATGCTGGACAAAATGCCGGAATATATGATCTCTGAAGATGGTATCATCAAAGAATGGCTGACGCCCAAACTTGATAATAATGACAGTCATCGCCACTCCTCACAACTGTACCCTCTCTACGACGGGATGCCGGAAGAGATCGCCGACAATCCCGACTTGCGAGCCGCCTTCAAAAAGAGTATCGAGTATAAGCTGGATAAACACTGGAGAAATAAACCGTCCGGCTTCATGTCCTTCGGTCTGGTTCAGCTCGGACAGGCGGCCACAAGCCTGGGCGAGGGGGAGATGGCTTATGATTGCCTGATGCATTTGGTTAACCGTTTTTGGCTGAATAACCTCGCCTCCATGCACAACCATCGCTCCCTTTTCAACATGGACATCAGTGGTGGGATGCCCGCCGTGATCATTAAGATGCTCGTTGCCTCGGATCCCGGAAAAATCCAAATTCTGCCTGCGCTGCCCGACGCCTGGCCGACCGGAACGATTGAAGGTGTGTTGTGTCGCGGTCAGATCGAAATCAATCGATTGGAGTGGGATGCGGCACACATCCTTCTGACAATGACTTCCGGCCGGCGTCAGGAAATCACACTGACGATTCCAACCGATATCAAGTCCATATCTGTAAAAAAAGGCGACGGGCGGATCGAGAGAACGGGGCAGGCGCGCAGTTGTCAGGTTATTCTTCCCAAGGGTGAGGTGACCATCGAGATCCTCAAGTAAAACACGCGGAAGGTTTTCAGGTTTTACGCCATCCGCGCCGCGCCGGGCGATGGCGCTTCAGATCGGGTATTCGAAACGGTTCAGGAAAGGTCCGACAATGAAACGTAACTCAGTAATCTTGTGTATGATAGGGGCTCTTGCTTTCGGGGGTGTGTTTCAGACTCCAGACGCGCGAGGAGAGAAACCTCAGGAGGATATTGTGCAGGTTCCGGCGATCCGGGAAGGCCTCTGTGTCAGTAACCTTTTTCAGACAAATATGGTCTTACAGCGGAATAAGCCGATTGTGATCTGGGGCTGGGCGTCTCCTGGCAAAGCGGTCAATGTATCGTTCGCCGGTCAAGAGGCAACGACCACTGCCGGGGCGGACCGCTTCTGGAGTGTGACGCTGAAAGCGATGCCAGCGAGTGGCGAGCCACGGGAGATGTCGATCCAAAGCGACGATGAGACGCAAACCCTGGAGAATATTCTCATCGGCGACGTGTGGGCCCTTGGCGGTCAGAGCAACATGGAATTCGAGATTGCCAAGGTTGACGATGGGGACCTGGAAATCGTTTCGGCAAACTTCCCCCAAATCCGGCTTTTGACGATGCCTTATGGTAAGGGGTTTGAATCGGTAAAAAGTTTTGAGCGTCTTGAGGAGTGGAGCGCGTGGTTTGGCCGACATTTTCACAAAGGCGACTGGGAGGTCTGCTCCCCGGAAACCGTCAGAGAATTCTCGGCGATCGGGTATATTTTTGGCCGACGGATTCATATGGCGACTCAGGTTCCCATCGGATTGATTGACGCGTCCCGCGGTGGAACGACCGTGGAAACCTGGACGCCGGAGGACGTGTTGCGCAAAATCCAAGGGCGCGAGACACAGGAAAAACTCCGCGAATGGGACGAAAAAATCGCCAGTTATGACGCGCAGGCCGATTTGGATCAACGCGTCGAGAATTATGAACAGCGCAAGCAGCGACTGGCGCGGGAGGGGAATCCCTTGCCGGAAGACAGTCTGCCCCCCAGTGACCTGCGCCCCGGCCCCATCGCCGATATGAACCGGCCTGGTTACAGCTATGCCAGTATGATCCAACCCCTTGAAGGTTTTTCCATCAAAGGCGCTGTTTTTCATCAGGGCTACAACAACTGCTTTAATGGCTCGGCGGGAGCCAGAATGTACGCCCAAGTCTTTGGGAAGATGATCGCTGCGTGGCGTTCGACGTTCAATGATGACCAAATGCCCTTCTGCATCATATCCTTGTGTACGGAAGGCGCGCCGCAGACCATGGAGAACTTTGCGGAGGCGATGTCGAATGTGGGGCCCCTCATCCGGGAAGCGCAATACCGGACATTCCGTGATTTGTATGACGCCGGGGATAAAGGAATCGGTTTTGTCAGTTCCTTTGACCTGCGAAAAAGCTGGTACCATCCGCAAATCAAAATCCCGGCAGGCGAGCGCGCCGCCAAATGGGCCCTTGTCTCTCAGTACGGCGCCCTCAAGGGAAGAGATGCTGAGTTGTATTGGCTTCCTCCGTCCATAAACGAAGTGATCAGAAAAGATGGTGTTATTCGTCTGATGATGAGCGCCCCCATAAAAACAATCGATGACAGCGATGGGAAAATGATGGGCTTTGCCATCGCCGGCAGCGATCGTCGTTTTTACCCCGCCGCTGTTGAGTGGCGCGCCGACGATTCGGACGATAACCCGAATCGGTCACGGTACCAGCAGGACGTCCTGGAACTGAGCAGCCCCTTTGTTCCGGATCCGGCGCATTTTCGCCATGCCTGGGCGAGAAATCCAATCTCAAATCTTGTGAACAACCGGGGGGTTCCCATCGCCACACAACGGAGCGATGATTGGCTCCTTGAGGAAACGCCCGTCAAGGTAGACCCAGCGGAAAACGCCTCGGATCGGGCCATTGCCAACCAGAATCGCAAAATGTTGCAACAACTGGATCTGGAACGTCGCATCCGGGAAGCCGAGGCGACGATCAAGGCCTTGGAGCCCCTGCTTGAAGATAGGGCGCGGTAGAGGTTCCGTTTCGGTGATGCGTGTCATCATATTGTGGGAGCAAGCCTTTGCCGACGATCTGATGGTCAACGCTGCCAAGGGGGGGCGCAGTATTTCGAAAAGGGCGCAAAACCAATGGGGCGCGTTGGTCCGCGGCGGGCTACTGTCGTTTTTGCGTTAAACCACATGGAGAGGCTTAACCCTTTCGGGGAGCCTCTCCGCGTGGTTCGGTTGGATGAACGGTGAAGGTGATGCCGTTGTTTTGTCAGGCCTTCCACAATCCGTGCAGATTACAGAATTCGCGGGCGGAAACCTCTTCGGCTTCCACCATGAAGATGGCTTCGGGCGCGTCGCCGGGATTGAGGAATTGGCGATAGGCTTTACCATCGGCGAGCAGTTCGATCCACTGTATGAGGTGCTCTTCTGTCATCGGATGGGCCACGCTACCCACTGCGACCTTGAACCCTCCATCCACCGGTGTGATGACCGGGACGTGTTTTTCCTGCGCTGCGTCGGTTGTATTCTCCGTCAGTAAATCCATGGGCGTCCGGCAGCAGGTCAGTGTGCCGCCGCCCCCTTGAAGGACCTCAACCATGGCGCCGCACTTGCTGCACTGGTAAACCTGAAGTTTTTCGGACATTAAAAGATTCTCCTTTTTGAAATGGCTCTCACTTTTCGTGATTGGCCTATCAATCATATTATGCATTGACCCCGAAGGCAAGGGCTTTGCTCTTTAGATTGGTTCGATCGGTTTATTTTTTTGCCATAGCGGTCTTGAATTTATCGACTTTGAGGCTTTCCCCCAGGACAATCAGGATATCTCCGACATGAAGCACCGTGTCGGCGGAGGGATTGAAGATGGAGTCATCGGCATTGGCGCGGGTGACGCCGATAATCATGACGCCATGGGCGGCGGTGATGGCCAGTTCGCGCAGTGATTGACCGGCCATCAGCGAGTGACCGCCGATCTGGATCTCTTCGATCTGATAGCGCTGATGCCGGGCTCGCGTGGTGATGTTGATGAAATCCACGACATTGGGGCGCATGGCCGACTGCGCGATGGTTTCTCCGCCCAGGGTAATGGGCGAGACGACGACATCGGCCCCTACGTGTTTGAGTTTGGAGATGGCCGATTCGGATTCGGCGCGAACAACCAGGCGGATGCGGGGATTCAGTTGACGGGCCGAAAGAATGACGAACACATTATCGGCGTCCGAATCGATTGTGGAAATCAGCGCCTGCGCTCGTTCGATGCCGGCGTGTTTGAGTGTCTCATCATCCAGGGCGTTGCCCTGCAGGCCGATATATCCGTCATTGAGGATACTGGCGTAGTGCTCGTCGCTGGGTTCAATGATAGCGAATGGGACTTTGTTGGACTGTAACTCGGCGGCGATGATTTGTCCCAACCGCCCGTAACCGCACAAAATATAATGTTCTTTCAGGGCATTGAGCTGCCGTTCCATGATCCGTCTCCCCAAGATCGAATTCATTTCTCCCGCGACGATTTCTCGAACGAGAAATGCGCCGGCATAGGTGAATACGGACAGGCCCACCATGGCCAAGCCCGTCACGAAGGCGAGTCCTTCGGGGCTGAGTTGATTGATTTCCGGCAGGGCGGCCAGGCCAATGGTCGTCATGATCATCACGGTCAGGTGCGCCGCATGGAGGACGGACATCCCTTCAATCAGGACGAGTCCCACCACACCGCCCGTCATGACCGCCGCCAGGGCCAGAAAGGCCAGGGCAATCTGCATCCGGCGCAATCGTTGATTCGAAGCCGGCGACCGGGTATGAAGAATCATGACCGTATCTCATTGCGCGTCGCAGTGCGAAGGGCAAACCCTTTTCCCATAGTCATTATCCATTTTCGGCCTGTGCCAGAATATCCTGTAGCATTTTTCGTTCTTCCGGCTTTGCGTCCTCGCTCAACAGTTCCAAGGCCCGCTTCGCATAATCACGGGCCTTGGGCTTGTCTCCAGCCTGGAAGGACAGCAGAGCCGCTCCGGAAATCATGGAGGGACGAGGGAACTCCGGGATCGCCGCTTCGAGCACTTCCAGCGCCACTGATCCCTGTTTCGCCTGGATCAGTTTCATGGCCAGAGCATCGTAGTTGAACTGCTCCGTCCCCCACGGTCCCATCTTTGACAGGACCGTGTTG
>JADFCT010000062.1 GCA_017161665.1 Candidatus Sumerlaeota bacterium | reverse complement strand
GGTCCCCCCGTCCCAGCGTATCAAATGCGGCCGGATCGGTCAGGCGGGGCGAGGGGCGGGGCCGGAGCCAGCGAGCCACCAGGATCAGGCTCGCGGCCGTATAGAGCATGTTCAATCCATCCCAAATCCCCTCCGCCTGTTCGAGTGTGAAGAAGCCCAGAAACAGATATATCCAGGCGGTGAACTGGGGGTAATTGAATCCCAGGTAGAGGTGATAATTGGGGGAATCCACGAAAGGGCTGTTGCCCTGCATGATTTCCACGGCGGCCCAGTAGTGTTTGGGAAAATCGACGCCCTCGAAGATCAACTGGTCAATGATCGCGTATTTGACGAACATGGCGCCCCACCATGTCCAGCACAGGAACAGCAACAGCCGTTCAAAGCGCAGGTGGGGCGGGGGCGGTGGGGGTGAGGTCATATCGGAAAAAAGCCACATGGGTCTGGCGCGTCGGCCGACATCAGTCGGAAAGAACCAGACGCATGAATTCATCGCCTTTGAGATGAGGATATTTTCCCTGGGCGCAACTGCTTTCGCCATAGGATTGAACGGAATCCGCCTCAATATCCGGACCCATGACGGCAAAGGGCACGGGATGAGGGACATGAGTCCGGATGGCCACCGGTGTATAGTGATCCGGCAGGATCGCAAATCGCGCCGGTTCGTTCAGCCTTTCCATCACGCGCCCGATGAGGCGCCGGTCCAAGTCTTCAATAGTCCGAACCTTGAGTTCCAGATTGCCCTCATGGCCCGCCTCGTCCGGCGCTTCCACATGGATATAGACGAAATCGCGCTCCCGGAGTTGTTCGAGGGCCGCGTCGGCCTTGTTTTCATAATTCGTCGTCCAAATGCCGGTGGCCCCTTCGACCACAGGCGCCGCCATATTGGCATACACGCCGATGCCACGAATGAGATCAACGGCGGCGATGACGGCGCCGCTGCGTCCATACATGTCATCGAAGGTCTTCATGCGTGGACGGCGACCAATGGACCAGGGCCAGCAGTAGTTCGCCTTCATCAGTCCCCGACGCTCCCGCTCCAGGTTGACGGGGTGATTTTCCAGGATGGTGTTGGATTCCCGGATCAATTCATTGAGGAGCGCCGCCGTGCGTTCTCCCGCCGGGGCTGAGGCGGTGGGCAGCCAGTCGGTCATAGGCGCGTCAAGATGATCGTGGGGAGGGTGACAAACAATGGCCTTGGAAATGTCACCTGTCAGCTTAAGCACATGGCGATAAGAGACACCCGGATAGAAGGCCACCCCCTCCCGCGAAAGGTTGGCGCGCAAGGCGTCAATGAGCGCGGCCGCTTCCTCGGATGAAATGTTTTCGGCGCTGTGGCTGCGGAGCAGCCCGTTTTGGACGGCAATGAGATTCAATCGCATGGCATGGTCATCCGGGCCCACCTCCACGCCCATGGCGGCGGCTTCCAGAACGCCGCGGCCTTCGAGGCATTCATGCGGATTGTATCCCAAGACCGCCAGATTCGCCGTCGTCGAATCGGGGGCCATTCCGTCGGGGACGGTGGCCAGCAGGCCACACACCCCTTCCCGCGCGATTCGGTCCATATTCGGCGTATGGGCCGCTTCAATCGCCGTGCGGCCGTCCAGTTCGGCGCGGGCGTCATCGCCCATTCCATCACCTAGAAAAACAACATATTTCATCGTCACTCCTTAAAACGCGGAAAAAGGTGGCGCTGAATCGATTACCAATTTTCCGACAGATCGAGCAAGAGAGCCTTGAAATCCGGATATCTGGCTGGACATGTCAGCGCTTGTTCCTCCATGGCTGCCTGAGCGCGCATGGCCTCCGGCAACTCCGGATCGACACCGATCATCTCGGTGACGATTTCGGGGAACTTGGCCGGGTGCGCCGTTTCCACTAAAAGGGTGGTATATTGGTCACTCAGACCGAGTTTTTCAATGGCCATATATCCGACGGCGCCGTGCGGTTCGATGACGATGCCGAACCGTTCATAGGCCTCGCGGATGGCCGCGCGTGTTTCAGCGTCGGTGATCTCGACTGACAGAATATCGTGATGCATCGCTTCCATGTCGGGCGCCTGTGACAGGGCGCCCGTCTCGTCCATGGCGCCTCCGTAGAGGCGGATGAGGCGGGCCAGGTTGCTGGGGTGACCAACGTTCATGGCATTAGACAAGCAGTTACGTGACGGCGAAACCGGCGCATAGTGGTTCGTGCGGAGGAAGAGCGGGAACTCGTCGTTCTCGTTTACGGCCGCTACAAATCCCGCGGCCGGCATTCCCATGTTCCAGGCCAGCAGACCGCCCATGAGATTGCCAAAATTCCCACTGGGCACAATGATCCGCAGCGGGCGATCCGGCGGCGTCGGGCCGATGCGCGAGGCGGCATACATATAATAAACCGATTGGGGCAACAAACGGCCGACATTGATCGAATTGGCGCTGGTCAAGTCCATCGTCTGCAGAGCGGGATCGACAAAGGCGTGTTTGACCATGGCCTGGCAGTCATCGAATTTGCCATCCACATTGACGGCATAAACATTCCCCCCCAGGGTGGTCATCTGTCGGCGCTGGCGTTCGCTGACCTCCGCGCCCGGAAACAGAACCACCACGCGGATGCGGGGCAATCCGTGAAAGGCGGCCGCCACGGCCCCTCCCGTATCCCCTGAGGTGGCGGTCAAAATCGTCAGTTCGCGTTCCGATTCGGCCAGGAAGAAACTCATGAAGCGGGCCATGAGGCGGGCGGCATAGTCCTTGAAGGATGCCGTCGGTCCGCGGTCGAGGCGCATCAGATAGCGCCCGGGCCCGTATTCCTCAATGGGCGTTTCATAGTCATAGGCGTCCGCACAGATCGCCATCAACCGTTCGTCCGGAATCCGTCCGGTCACGAAAGGGCGCAGAATCCTGGCTGCAATCTCTGGATACGTCTGCGCCGACAGGCTGTCCCACTCCGCCTTCCCTAAACGGGGCAACTGGTCGCGGTCCATCATATAAAGCCCCTTATCCGGGGCCAGTCCCTGCATCAGGGCATCGGCAAAATCCAATCCGGCTTGCGCATGGTTCGGGTCATTGGTGCTGTGAAATAAAATCGAATTGCTCATGGCGGGTTCCAATGGTTGTCCTCTGTCCGTTTCGAATGCGCGTCCGGATTCTGTCGGATCCATCGTCTGAATCTGGGACGCGAAGGGTGGGGGATCGGGAACGCGGCGTGACGCGCGTTGACCTAATTCTTCAGGTCCTTCATGAAATTCTTTTCGATAAAGTCGCGCAATCGACCGTAATCGCGTTCAACGGATTGGCGCGCGGCGATCAGGCGCTGCTCTTCGCTCATCTGCCGATTCGAGGCCGTCAATTGTTCAAAGGTGACCTTCTTGCGACGGACGTAGAAGTTGGAATCATTAATGATTTCCCCCAGCACATCTTCGATGGCGTCCACCGAGCAGGGCTTGGCGATGAAGTCCGTGCCGCCGACTTGCGTGGCCAGTCGCCGATTTTCGGGCGTATCGTTTGCCGATAAGAATATAATGGGAAGTTTTTTGTACCGCATCGTGCGACGGAGCGAGCGACACAAGTCGAATCCGTTCATCCGTGGCATTCCGATGTCCAGGAGCAAAATGTCCGGCTCGGTGTCTTTGATTTTGGCAATGGCATCCAGACCGTCCTGCGCCGGAACCACTTCAATGCCGTCACCGAACGATTCGGTCAAGACGACGGCCATATCATTGTCATCATCCACGATCATGAGCCGGGGCTTGAGCTCGCCGGAGGCGACGCTCGCCTTTTCTTCTTCAAAGCGCCGGTCCTCCATGGCCTGCACTTCTTTCATGGTCAGGCGTTTGGAGCGCGGTGGGGGCGCTTGCTCGAAGGTCAACGCCAGATCGCCCAGGATGACGTCCGCCGAAAAAGGTTTGGCGATAAAATAGTTTCCGCCCGTGTCGAAGGCTTTTTGAATTTCGCGTTTGGACTCAATGGAAGAGATAAAGGTCACGATGGCGTTGCCAAAGCGCGGATGGCGGCGGATGGTCTCGCACGTGTCAAATCCGTCCATGATCGGCATCAGAATGTCCAGCAGGAACAGATCCGGCTCAAAGTACTCCATCTTTTCGATGGTCTCAAATCCGTCTCGCGCCGTCAGGACCTCATAATGCTCTTCGAGAAGCGTTTGGAGAATGACCCGGTTTTCCTCGTCATCGTCCGTGATGAGAATGCGATATTTCAAGTCATTCATAATTAAACCTCTTGCTGGAGCATCGTTCGACAAAGCAAGGAAACCATAGGTCGAAGGCTGGGCTGACGCCATCCTTTTTTGTGGCGAAATCAGAACGGGTTGGGGCGCGAGAGATGTTTTCGCCTTGCCTTGTTCGTCAAAATTTGTCCTTATCTTTATCGTCAGATTGAGTGTGAGAGGAAAGTCGACCTCTTCTGTTTTCGATGAACGTTCTAAAAAAGGAGTGCCGAATGACGACAAAGCGACGGGAGTTTTTGAAGCGATCGATGCTGGGGGGGCTGGCCGCGTCGGCGCCGGCGTTGGTGGGCGCTCAGGCCAAAGGCGGTCAAAAGTATCGAACCGCCCTGATTGGCAGCGGATGGTGGGGGATGAATATCACGCGCGAGGCCATCGCCTCCGGCCTTTGCGCGATGGTGGCTCTTTGCGACGTGGATGACCGCCAACTGGCTCTGGCGGCGGACGGTATTGAAAAATTGTCGGGCGAAACGCCCAAACACTATAAAGATTATCGGGAACTGCTGGCCAAAGAGAAAATCGACATCGCCATCGTGGCCACGCCGGATCATTGGCATCCTCTGATCACCATTGCCGCCTGCGAGGCGGGGGCGGATGTCTATGTCGAAAAACCCATCGGCCATACCATCCTCGAAGGCCGCGCCATGGTCAATGCGGCTCGCAAACACGGCCGTGTGGTCCAGGTGGGCACGCATCGGCGTGTGTCGCCCCACAATATGTCGGGGATGCAGTTCCTCAAGGAAGGCCGCGCTGGCAAGATCGGGATGGTCCGAGGCTTCGTCCACTACGGCGGTGGGCCGGGTCAGGTGGTTCCGGACACCCAGCCGCCGGAAGGATTGGATTGGGATATGTGGTGCGGGCCAGGCCCCCTGGTTCCCTATAATCCGAAACTTCACCCCAAGGGATTCCGGCAATTTCTCGATTTCGCCAATGGCCAATTGGGCGATTGGGGGATTCACTGGATGGATCAAATCCTCTGGTGGACGGAAGAGAAGTATCCCAAAACGGTCTGTACCGTCGGGGGGCGCGTCATTCTGGAGGACAACACAACGGCGCCGGATCATCAGGTGACCATCTTCGAGTTCGAAAACTTTACGGCCACGTGGGAGCATCGCCGCTTTGCGGGGAATAATGCCGAAAAGCACAGTCTCGGGTGCTACTTTTACGGAACCAATGGGACGTTCCACATGGGGTGGCGCAATGGCTGGACCTTTCATCCCGTCAACGCCAATCAACCGGAGATTCACGAAGAGCCAACCTTGCACGACCCCGATAGCCAGAATATCCGGGAACTGTGGGCGGACTTCATGACGTGTGTGCAGACCCGGCAGCGGCCGGTTTGTGACATTGAAATCGGCCATCGGTCCACGGCAATGAGTTTATTGGGGATGCTCTCCCTCAAACTGGGGCGCAGCATCGAGTGGGACGGCGAAAACGAACGGTGTGTGGGGGATGAGGAAGCAAACCAACTGTTGCGCCGCGAGTATCGGGCGCCATGGGTGTATCCACACGTTTAGGGTTCAAAAACCATTACCGCAACGAAAGGAGTGTTTTATGTGTCATCCGGAAAAACACGTCATCATCGGAGTGCATATCATTGATCGAACGGCGCACGTGCCACAGGTGCAGCAGGTACTCAGCGAATTTGGCGGTTATATCAAAACGCGTCTGGGGCTGCATGATATTTCCGACGATCTGTGCGCGGCCAACGGATTGCTGATTCTGGATATGTTGTATGATCCCGAGCGCATTGAACAGATCAAGGGGAAACTCCGATTGATCGAAGGGGTTGAAATTCAAGAGATGATTTTCGATCACTGACGTTTTGCTTGGATGGTTTGAAGGGACGAAGGTCCGTTCGGTCAGGCGCCGGATGGGCCTTTTTTCGTCTCCTCGGATTCGATGGCGTGGCCCTGGTCGGCAAAGCGCTGGAGTTTGTAGATCAGGGCGCGCCGGCTGATTCCCAGGGCCCGCGCGGTTTCCGTGCGGTTGAAGTCCTTTTCTCTCAGGGTCTGAAGAATGACGACCCGCTCGATTTCGTCCATTCGCTTGACCGAATTCGTGCCGGTTTCGTCGGCATATGTGTCAATGGCTTTGGCGCGAATCCGTGGCGGCAGGTGTTCCGGTAAGATCAGTTCCCCGCGGGCCATTAATGTGGCTCGTTCCATGGCGTTGCGCAGTTCGCGCACATTGCCCGGCCAGTCATAGAGTTCCAGACACGCGGTGAGAGCGGCGGAGAAGCGGGGATTGCCCGGAGAAAACTCCGCGGCAAAACGAGTCGCCATGGGCAGAATATCCGCACGCCGTTCCCGGAGGGGGGGCATGTAAATCTCGATCACATTAAGACGGTAGAACAGGTCTTCCCGGAAATGGCCGGTTTGGACCAGTTTGTCCAGATTTTGATTGGTGGCCGCCAGAATGCGGGCGTCGGAATGCACGGGGGTGTTGGAGCCGACGCGCTGGAACACGCCATCCTGCGTGACGCGGAGCAGTTTGGCTTGGAGCGAGGGGGGCATCTCGCCGATTTCATCCAGAAAAATGGTCCCCCCGTTGGCCTCTTCAAAGCGGCCGATCCGATGTTCCGAGGCGCCGGTGAATGAGCCCTTGCGGTGGCCGAAGAGTTCGCTTTCCAGAAGATTTTCGGGAATGGCCGCGCAGTTGACCTTGACCAGGGGCCCCTCTTTCCGAGGGCTCCAGGTGTGCACCATGTCGGCGATCACTTCCTTGCCGGCGCCGCTCTCCCCGGTGATCAGGATTCGGGACTCGGACGGCGCGACCAGGGCGATTTCGCGAAAGACCTGGTATGTGGCCGGGCTTTTGGCAATGATCTCGGGAGGGAGTCGAAGATCCTCAATGGTCAGTGAACGGTCCCGAGAGACGGTGGCGCCGGTGGCCCGGCCGACCGCGTCGAGCAATTCATCCAAATCAATGGGTTTTTCGAGATAGTTCACTGCGCCGTCACGCATGGCATGGACGGCGTCGCGAATGTCCGCGTAGGCGGTGACCATCAAAACCGGCAGATCCTTCCGCAATTCACGGGCCCGACGCAGTGTTTCCAGTCCGTCCATTTCCGGCATTCGGACATCGGAAATCATCATGGCAATGTCCGGCGTGTCCTGGATCCGATCCAAGGCCGCCCTGCCGGAATCGGCCGTGGTCACCGTGTGCCCCTGGCCTTCCAGAAAGGACTTTAACAGGCTTCGCTGCCCCGCGTCGTCATCGACCACGAGGAGGTGGAGGGGAGACGCATCGCTCCTGTTTTTTTTTGAATGGGAAAGGGTCATGGGCTCGGATCAAATTATGCGACGATTTTCATCCCCCGAATGCGGAACGTCGCGCCGCCATTGGTCCCTGTAACATACTCGATCTCCCACCGGTGCGCCAGCACGATTTGCCGGACCACGGCCAAGCCCAAGCCGGTCCCGGTTTTCTGGAGGGTGAAGTAGGGACGAAAAATGTCTTCGCGCGCCTCCGGCGGCACGCCCGGACCCGTGTCGCGCACTTCGAGCCATCCTTCATCGGGACGATGCTGAATCGTAACGACTTCGATCTGACCCGATTCATTCACGTTTTGACAGGCGTTGAGTTGGAGGTTGAAAATAACCTGTCGCAGGAGGGATTCATCGGCTTCCACCAACAGGGGGGGACCGGAAACCGTCAGTTGGATGTTTTTGTCTTCCCGATCGCTATCCAGCGTGCGCGCCACATCGCGGGCGATGTTATGCAGCGACGTCGGCGCCAGACGCGCCGAGGGCGGTTTGGAGTAGTCAATAAATTCATTGAGGCGCGATGTGATGCGGTCCACTTCTTCCAGAACCGCCTGCGCCTTGGCCTGCGCTTCTTCTCGTGGCAAATCACCGCGGGAAATCATTTGCGTGAGCCCCCGAATGATATTGAGAGGATTTCGGGTTTCGTGGGCCAGCCCGGCGGCCGCGACGTTCATTTCCTTAAGGTGCTTGTTCAGTTCCTGGGCGCGCACCAGACCGACTTGCAGTTTGGTGGAGCGCTCCATGGCCCGCCAGGCCAGCGCAAGACCGATGGCCGCAATGAAGGCCACACCTGACAGAATGAAACGCAACTGCGCATCGGCTCGGACGCGTTGATTCATCTGGGCCGTGGACATGGTCAACACCAGATCATGAATCCCCTGATAGCCCTGCTGGGTGAGCCAATCCCGGATGCGATCGGGAGACCACATTTGTCGCTGTTCCCACGGACGCGATCCCGGCCTCGGGGGACCGCCGCCGGCGCCTCGGTCTTCCCGCCGATCGCGTCCCCAGTCTCTCCGTCGATCACCGCCGCGTTCATCGGATGGATCGTCTTCGTTCGAGCCGGAACCCGGTCCACGCTGATTCGAAGGATCTTCAGGAGGGGGGGGAGGGAACGATGGGGAGCCACTGAGGGTCGTTGATGTTCGGGAGTCGCGGTTGCGCTCCCGTGGTCGCCCGTCCCGGGGGGCGCGACTGCGGTTGGGGTCGAAGGGTTCGGCCGGCGGCGGGCTGGTGGGGCGGTCGTCGATCAAAATGGGCGCGGGATTGGGATCGCTGGTTTCGACACCCGGCCCCAGCGATACAGGGTTGGCAATGGTTAGATAATCGTCTCCCCATTGGAATCCCGTCGCCATCAATTCGGCGCGATTATAGGTGAAACCTTCACCCGCTCGCGTCACCTCTTCCCCATGCTGGTTCAATAGGATGACCGATTCCAACTCGCTGGAGGCGACCAGCTCTTTGAGGGCCGCTTCCAGGCGCGGTTTTTTTATGACGCCCACGAAATGGGACTGGGACCGGATCACCACGCCCAACGACATGGAAATGTCATTGGCGCGGTTGATCAGCAGATTGCGTGACGTTGTTTCCACGCGCTGGTGTTCAAAATGTTGCCAGACCGATATGGCCAGCCAGCCGACGAACAATAGCACGTATAGTATGGGCGATAGTTTGTGAAACATGGGCAAACGTCTTTCGTCTTTGTCGTGAACGGTTTACCTGAATTGGATGAATCGGCTTCTCTCTTTCGATTCGCGGACGACGGTGGCTCTGGGGTCATCCGATGGCGTGAAAATGGGCGCGTCGATCAAGCGCTCCATTTCCCGGCGAGATACCGATTCCCGCGCGATCTTGGACTTGTTTGCTTCCCGATCCGTCATGGATTCCAAATCCGATTGTGTCTCCGCCAGCGTGGGCGTCAGAAAAATCAGGAGTTCCGTTTTGACCTTTTCGGAACTGGTGTAACTGAACAGAGTCCCCAGGTACGGGATGTCGCCCAGAACGGGCACTTTTCGGACAGTTTTCTTGTCCTGATCTTCCATCAGGCCGCCGATGACGATTGTTTTGCCATTCGGGACGATGACGCTGGTTTCAGCGATGCGCTGAGCGAAAATATCCATTCTTTGACTGGTCTGGCCGGCCAAGGTGGAGATCTCCTGATACACGTCCAGTTCGATCATATCCCGGTTGGCCGTAATACGCGGCAGGACGGTCAGGATGATGCCGATGTCTTGATATTCAAACGTCTGGATTTCATCGCCCCCATCCGTGAAGCGCGTGTTCGTCAGGAACGGTACCCGCTGACCGATGCTGATGGTGGCTTCTTCGTTATTCCGGGCCAGGATGGACGGGCGGGACAGGATTTCCAGTTCCCCATCCATCTTCAGGGCGTGCAGCGTCGCGTCGATTTCATCCTTCAGGATGCGGACAAAGGCGCCGTCCATTCCGGTCTGACTCATGATCTGCACCGGAAGGCCGAATTCCGAACGGTACTTGGCGTCGTTTTCTGCGAGATAGCCGATCCGGTTCAGGTCTGTTCCGAAGTCGTAGCTCTTGTTATAGGTGATTTCCAGGAAAAGGACTTTGATCAATACCTGAGGTGTGGGGCGGTCGAGCATCTGAATGACCCGGGCGATGTCCTGATCGGTCTCCTCGTCCGTGATAATGATTAATGAGCCCGTTTCCGGATCGTATTCCACAATCGCGTCGCCCATTTCGCGGCCGTACGCGCCACTGGACGTGGACGAACGGGCGGTGCGTGTCTGAGCCGGCGCCCACGTCGTTGTTCCGGCGAAGATGATCAGCATCAACCCTGTTGCGATGATTCCACTAATGGTTCTCATAATTGATTCTGCTCCTTGTTTTCGCGTTAATCGCAGGTTGTTTTTGGGGCTCATCGCATGGTGTCCGAAAGGCGACCGCCCGTATTTCCACCACCGCCGGTATTCCGGTTATTGGTGTTGCGTGATGATGTTCGCGTGGTGGAACTACGATTGGTTGAACTGCGGTTCGAACGCGTCCCGTTGCCGCTGAACATGGTTTGGAGGATGTACTGCAATTCCTCGGGATTGGCGTGATCGAGTTGATGGACATAGACCTTTTGCGTCCGGGCCGGATCCTGGTCCAGGCTTTTCACCATTTCCTCGATTTGGTCCAGGACGGGGCCCGCGGCGCTGACGACGACGGAGTTGGTCCGCAGGTCTGCCGTGGCGGACACGGCAACTTCCTCCATTTCGCGGCTGGTCATGCCCGGCGCTGTGGGGCCGGAGCGCATGTTGCTGCTACCGGACCGCCCTCCCCGGCTGCCATAACTCCCCCGCGTGTTAGCGGAATTGCTTTGATACACTTCATTAATGGTGTTCGCCATTTCCTCGGCGTCGGCGTGCTTCAGATTAATGACACGGAGCTCCGCTTTGATTTCCGGCAGACCATCAATGCTCTTAATCAATTCCTGAACCTGAACATGCGTTTCTTCCGAGGCGCTGACGATGACCGAGTTGGTCCGCGTATCGGCGACAGCCGTTACTTCGACCAGGTCCTGCTTGCCCTGACTCTGTCGGGTTGTGGATGCCTGGTTTGTGGCGCCGCCGCCGAAGCGTCCCCCCCCTCCGCCGAAAAAGCCGCGGAATCCGCCGGTCCGGTTGTTGCGTGAGGACGAGGAACTGGCCGATGGGCTTTTGAACACTTCAGCGATCAATTCGGCCATTTCTTCAGCGTCCGCGCTGTTCAGCCCGTATATCTGAATCTTCGCCAGCGATTCGGAGGCCACGTCGAGTTTCTGAATAAAGTCTGCAATCTCGGCCATGGGGCCACTGGAAGCGGCCACGATGACGGAATTGGTACGCGTGTCCGGTGTGGCGATGACTTTCGATTCTTTCAGCGTGCGCTGAGACTGAGTACTATCTTCGTTGTCACGTCCGCGATCCCAAGGCATCCGCGGCCGACCGCCTGTTCGGTTGTTGCGACTGGATGTACCGGATTCACTCTCGAATACCGTGGAAATGGCTTCGGCCATTTCATTGGCGTCCGCATACATCAGGGTGAAAATGCGCACGCCCAGCGCGTTTTCCGTCGGCTGATCCATTTCGCGAATCAGGGCGGCAATGGTTTCCATCGTGGCGTCCTGGGCGCTGATGACCAGTGAATTCGATTGTTCATCCGCCGTGGCCACGACGCGCATGGAGGCCGTCAGGGCCGCGCCGGCCCCGGCCGGAGCGCCACCACCTCCACCCTCCATACGGCGCTGCATCATTTCCATCATCTCCCGGCGTGGATCGCCCCCGCCGCCGCGGCCGCCGCGAGACGCCCCCGCCGTTGCCGGCATCTGAAACAAGGCTTGAATCACTTTGGCTATTTGGGTCGCGTCGGCGTAGTTGAGTTTGAAGACCCGGATGGAACTGGCGGGAATCGCCGTGTCCAGAGCCTTGATGATGCGCGCCACCCGATTGATATGGGCCCGACTCGTCGTCAGGATCAGGGCGTTGTTGCCTTGGTTGGCCGTGATGATGGCGTCATCCGGCAAGAGGGATTCAATATTCTGCATCAACTGCGTGACATCCGCGCTGCCCAAGGGCATGATCTGGTGCACGATCTCATCATTCACCGGAATCTCGGCCGGGTCGGCGCCTCTTTCCACGAGCATGTGCGGCGAGCGCATGGCGTCGTCGCGGCGCAGGATCCGCAATGTGTTTTCATTGCGGATAGCGGCGTATCCCTTGTGCGACAGAACGGTGTTCAAAACATCCAGAACCGTCTCACGCGTGATCGGCTGTTGGCTTTCCACATTGACGGTACCTTCCACGTCCACTTCTTTGATAATCACATAGCCGGCGGCCTTGCTGACATATTCCAGGAAGGTATTGATGTCGGCGTTTTCGAAGTTCATGACAATGCGGGCCTCCGGGCCGCCGGGGGTGGTGGCCCGGTCGGCGGCTCTCGGAAATAAATCGGCCGCCGGACGCGACCGGAAACGGTCTCGCAATCCTCGATCGGGTCGCTCTTGAGCGGAATCTCTTTCCTCTGGCCTCGCATCGTCGTTCGTGTCCTGCGTCGTCGTCATGCTGGTCGAAGCATCAACCGTCGCCTCCCGCGTTGCGGTTACGGTTGTTGAGCCGTCGGAGTTTGCGCCGGCTGAATCACTTTGAGGCGTTCCCCAGACGATGGGTGTGGCGGCCAGGAACAGCGCCAAGGCCAT
>JADFCT010000061.1 GCA_017161665.1 Candidatus Sumerlaeota bacterium | reverse complement strand
GTCATAGAGTTCTTCGGCCTCTTCCGGTGACTGCTTGGCCCGCGGCGTGCGGGCGTTGAGCATGGAGATGGCCATGAGCAGGAGTAATAGTCCCCCGCCGACGCGGAACGAATCGATACCGATCCCCATGGCGCGGAAGATGATTTCACCGAACCAGATCGACGCCAGAAGCGTAACGGTCACGGTCAGGGTCGTGGCCCGGACGGCCCGGCTCTGTTCGGCCGCCGGGCGATCGCCCAAGGCGCTAATGTACAGTGGCACAGCGGCAGGCGGGTTCAGCGTCGCCAAAATACCAATAAATAAACCAAAGAAATTAGACCAGTCATTCATGTGCGTGTTCCCGGGGCGCCCTATTCTTGGTTTTGTGGATCGTTTGGTAGGAAAATGGCGCGTTTCTCTCCAAAAATGCGCTGCGCTTCTTCATAGTCGTCATGACGCCCAATATCCAACCAGTCGCCGTGATGGATATAAGCCCCGATCCGGCGCTGTTGCGCCATAGCCAGAATCAGGTCCGGAAAGTCAAACTTTCGCCCTTCCGGAATGAAATCCAGGGCGATACGGTTGAAAACATAGGCCCCCATACTGACAGCATGGCTCATGACCGGCTTTTCCAGATAATCGACCACCCGGCCGGTTTCGTCGGTTTTCAACACGCCGAAATCAATGGCAACCTCCCGACGCCGGCTGGCGATGGTCAGATCGTTGCCCTGTTCCCGATGCCGGGCAAGGAGATCCGCATAATTAAGGGTCGTCAACAAATCGCCGTTCAGGACCAGAAAGGTCTCCGGCAGATCGGAAATCAGCCGAAGGGGGCCGGCTGTTCCCAAAGGTAGATCTTCGCGGGAATAATCAATTTTCAAACCGAAGCGGTCTCCGTCGCCCAGAAAGGCGCGGATCAGTTCGGCCAGGTGCCCCACGGCCAAGGTCGCATGATCGACACCGGCAGCGGCCAGTTGACGAATCACGATTTCGATGACGGGCATATCATCGATGGGCATCAGGGGCTTTGGAAAGACGACGGTATAGGGATGCAGACGCGTTCCCTTTCCGCCGGCCAGGATGACGGCGCGCATGAGAATCCGTTCCTTGAAAGTGATGCGAGACAGTTTATCGCGACGCGGCAGAAATCGCTAACAGAAAATCAAACGATACAACAATGTGTCAGTTTCGGACGGGGAGCCGGCTTTTGTGCTTGCGCCCTTGATTTGGGACGCCTAATATAATGGCCTCACATTTGGACAGAGGCGTTGAGCGGGGAAAAAATCCCGTCCGAATCGACGCCCGTCTCCATTTGTGTGGATGATGCATGCCATGAGTATTCGTAGAAAAGGAGATAAGCGTATGGACAGATCCGCCAAGTTGATCCTGGAGGGCAAGGAATATGACCTGCCCGTAATGGAGGGCACAGAAAACGAAAAGGCCATTGATATATCCACCCTTCGGGCGCGGACCGGGTATGTCACCTATGATGACGGGTTCGGCAACACGGGATCCTGCCAGAGCGAAGTGACATATATCGATGGCGAGAAGGGGATTCTGCGCTATCGCGGCTATCCGATTGAGGATCTGGCCGAGCACGCCACCTTTGCCGAGACCTCCTATTTGCTGGTGTTCAATGAATTGCCTTCGAAACAACAGTTGTCGCGCTGGTCGGATCGGTTGACCGCCTATGAGATGATTCATCAGGACATGCGCCACCACTTCGAGGGCTTTCCGACGGAATCGCACCCCATGGCCATGCTGTCAGCCATGATCAACGCGAATTCGTGCTATTATCCGCACTTGATGAACCTGAACGTGGCCCCAGACTCCAGCAAGGCCAACAAGGAAGACTTCATTGAGGCGGCGGCCCGGATCATTTCGAAAGTCCGCACCATCGCTGCTTTCAGTTACAAGAAGCACGTGGGCCATCCGCGAATTTACCCGAAGCCGGAACTCGAGTACACGTCGAATTTCCTGCACATGATGTTCTCGATTCCCTATCAGGATTACGATGCCAAACCCGAGGTCGTCAATGCGTTGCGCCAGTTCCTGATCCTCCACGCCGACCATGAACAGAATTGCAGCACCTCGACCGTGCGAATGGTGGCCAGCAGCGGCGCCAACCTGTTTGCGGCCGTTTCGGCGGGCGTTTGCGCCTTGTGGGGCCATCTCCATGGCGGCGCCAATCAGGCGGTCATCGAAATGCTGGAACAGATTCTGGCCAGCGGCGAAACCATCCCCGGTGTCATCGCCAAGGCCAAGGACAAAAACTCGTCTTTCCGCCTCATGGGATTCGGTCACCGCGTTTACAAGAACTACGATCCGCGAGCCAAGATTTTGAAGAAATCGTGTGATGAACTCTTGAACGCGCTGGATTTAGACGATCCCTTGCTGGCGATTGCGAAGGAACTGGAAGAAGCGGCCCTGAAAGACGAGTATTTCGTTGAACGCAATCTGTACCCCAACGTGGACTTCTACAGTGGGATCATCCTGCGGGCCATCGGCATCCCGACGAACATGTTTACCGTCATGTTCGCCATGGGCCGCATCCCCGGCTGGGTGGCGCACTACAAGGAAACGCAGGCCAATCCCAAATGGCGCATTTACCGGCCGCGCCAGATTTATCAAGGCCAGGTTTTACGCCGCTATGTCCCCATCGACCAACGCGAAAACGCCTGAGCGAAACCAGCGCAGGTCGTGAGACGGTTGGCTGTGGCCCTGCGGACAGGAACCCCCTTGGATTCCGGGCGTTCCTGTCCGCATTTGGCATGAGTGGAGAATTAGATGGACCCGGAAATCCGACGCAAGGCGCAGGCGCATATCTACCGACTGGATGAAAATGGCCGGCCCCGATTCCTCATCCTCCAGCGCACACCAGCGAAAAACAATGTGTGGCAGTCGGTGACGGGCAATATCGAAATCGACGAAGCCGTCGATGACGGCGCCTTGCGCGAAATCGAGGAAGAAACGCAAGTCCGACTGAGCGGTCGCGGCGTGGGAGAGGTCTGGCAGTACGTTTTTACCAAAAATGGCCGGCAGTACGAAGAACATGTGTACGGATTTGAAGCCGATTCCGACGAAGTGGTTCTGAGTCACGAGCATCAGTCCTATGCGTGGGTACCCGCCGAACGGGCATTGGAACGGATTCACTATGAAGGCATCCGCGAAGGACTGCGCCGGGTGCTGGAGGCCTTGGGGCAATCGGCCGAATGATGTGAGAAAGGGCAGTTTATGGCAGGGCAATCGTTTGCGCAAAAAATACTGGCTCAGAAGGCCGGCGTCTCGCGTGTGCAGGTGGGCGAGATCGTCACCGTGGCGCCCGATCATGTGATGACCCATGACAATACGGCGGCCATCATTGGAACCTTCCGGAAGATGGGCGTGGAAAAGTTGGCCGATCCGAAAATGCCGCTTATTTTTTTGGATCACATCGTCCCCGCGGCGGCCCAGGTTTATGCCGAAAATCACTACAAAATCCGCGCCTTTGTCCGAGAACAGGGCATCCCTCATTTCTATGACTGCGGGAATGGCGTCTGCCATACCGTGTTGTATGAACATGGGCACGCCGTGCCCGGCTCCCTCATCCTGGGGTCAGACTCCCACACCTCAACGGCCGGCGCCTTTGGACTGCTGGCGCCGGGCATCGGCCGCACTGAAGCGGCCGCCGTTTGGGCGACGGGACAGATCTGGCTGCGCGTGCCGGAGAGTATGCGGTTTGTGGTGGACGGTCCCCTGCCGCCCGCCGTTCAGGCCAAAGATCTGATCCTCGAGATTTTGCGACTGGTTCGCAGCGACGGCGCCGACTACCGTTGCGTGGAATTTGTCGGCCCCGCCATAGACGCCATGGACATGGAAGAGCGGGTGACCTTGACCAATATGGCCGCCGAAATGGGCGCCAAGGCCGGCGTATGCTTTGTCGATGAACACACGCGTGCTTTTCTGGAAAACAACGGCCTGCCGCGGGATACGTATGAAGAAATCCGCTCGGATCCGGACACGGAATATGTCGAGGAAATCGCGATCGACGGCCGGAGCCTGGGACCGAAACTGGCTTGTCCCCACAAGGTGGATAATGTGTGCGACGTGGAAGAATACCTGGGGATGCGGGTCCATCAGGTCGTCATCGGAGCCTGTACCAACGGAAAGTATCATGATCTGGAAATCGCCGCGAAAATCCTGAAAGGACGGCGAGTGGCCAACGGCGTCCGGCTGATCGTCATCCCCGCCTCGCGCAATATCCTGTCCAAAGCGATCGCTTCCGGCGTTCTTGCCGACCTGGTCGACGCTGGCGCCATGATCGGCGTGCCGGGTTGCGGACCCTGTCTGGGGGCCCACATGGGGATTCTGGCGCCCGGCGAGGTCTGCGTGTCCACGACAAACCGTAATTTCAAGGGACGCATGGGCTGTCCGGACGCCGACATCTACCTGGCGAGCCCCTACACCGCCGCCGCCACGGCCGTGGCGGGACGAATTGCCGATCCGCGGGAAGAATTATAGGGGAATCCATGAGTGGTTTCACTGCGCCAACACTCAGCGACGCCACGAGCATGACCTCCCGCGAGCGATTGCTCAAAGCCCTCAATCACGAGGAACCCGACCACGTGCCGTTTGACTTGGGATCAACCCAGGTGACGGGCATCACCATCGGCGCCTATCGCGAACTGTGCGCCTCTCTCGGTCGGGCGCCGGAGCCAACCGCCCTGTCGGACGTCATCCAGCAACTGGCCACCCCGAGTGAATCCTTTCTGGAGTATTTCCAGGTGGATACCCGCGGTTTGTTCCCCCTGACCTCTCATAATTGGGATGTCGAAAACCGGCAGACCGATGAGGGGGCGGCCTGGGAATACCTGGATGAATGGGGGATTCGGCATCGCTTCCCAAAGGAAAACGGACACTGGTATGCCATGGTGGCCAGCCCTCTCGAAGCCATCGACTCCATGAGCGCCTCAGTCGATGAACTGGACTATCGCTGGCCCCGGGCGGCCGATCCGCGGCGCGTGGCCGGGCTGCGCGCCCGGGCCGAGGCCATTCGCGCCCAAGGTAAGGCCGTTGTGATCAAAGGCTTGTGCGCGGGACTGTTTGAAATGACGCAACGGTTGCGCGGTATGCAGAATGCCTTGATGGACACCCTGATGGCGCCGGATTTCACCGATCGACTGATCGGACGGCTGGCCGACGCCAAAATCGCCTTCTGGGAAATGGCGCTGGACGAACTGGGCGACAGGGTGGACGTGGTACTGGAAGCCGATGACTATGGCTCCCAGGAATCCCAACTCGTGGCGCCCGAAACCTTCCGATCCCTCTTCAAACCCCATCACGCCCGCGTGTTGAAAACGATCAAAAGCCGAGCCCCTCAGGCCAAAATTCTGTTCCACTCCTGCGGCAACGTAAGAGAACTGATCCCCGACTTCATCGAAATCGGCGTGGATATCCTGAATCCCGTTCACATCCGCGCCACGGGAATGGAGCCGGCCGCCCTGAAGCGGGATTTCGGCGATGCCCTCTGCTTTTGGGGAGGCGGCGTGGACACACAGGGCGTCCTGCCCAAGGGAACCGTTCAAGAGGTCATGGACGATGTGCGGCGCAATCTGGACGCCCTGGCGCCGGGCGGGGGTTACGTATTCAATACGATCCACAATATCCAGAGCGAAGCGCCAGCGGCCAACATCCTGGCCATGTGGGAAACCTGGCGCGACTACGGCGCTTATTGACTCCTCAGGGGATGGCGATCGTGTCGATCGTTTTGGAGCAGATCGCCGTCGCCACCTCCTCAATGGACTTATGGGTCATATCCACAACGGTCCACTCCGGCGCCTGCTGGTAGTACAGATGACAGTGTTTAAGATCCCGCCGCACATACTGAATTTGCGCATACTCGACCGTTGCGCCCAGTTCTTTGGCGCGCTGTCGGCGAATGGCGGATAGAACCCGGGCATTCATGGTCAAGCCCACCACTCGGCGCGGATCCAGTTCCTTGAGCATCTCAGGCGGCTCCAGTTCCGGGAATAGGGGCACATTCGCAACCTTCAATCCCCGCGTGTGGGCCAGATAGGCGCTCAGAGGCGTTTTCGCCGTTCGCGACGGTCCGGTAATGACCAAATCGGCCAAGTGGACCTCATGTAATGCCAGGCCGTCGTCATGGCGCACCGTAAAACTGATGGCTTCAAGCCGGTCATAATACTCAGCGTCCTGCTTGCCAAATCGTCCGGCCTCCCGCGCGGGCGCGGCGGATAGAAAGGTGCTCAGCGTGTCCAACAGAGGACCGATCAGATCGACGGTCTCCACACCGGCCTCATTGGCCCGGGCAATGGTTTCGTTACGCAAAACCGGACTGACCAGGGTGAAGGCCAGAAAGCCTTTTTGTTTTTTCACCATAGCCACGGCGTCGTGAACCTGTTCAATCGTCTGGACGTTGGGCATCAGTTTCAACTCGTATGGAATATGATCGAATTGGACCATGGTGGCCTTAACAACCCGCTCAGCCGTCAGCCCACTGGCGTCAGAAATTACACCGATCAACCGTTTCACCGGTCCGGCGGATTTTTTTTGGGCGCCCATCAGAGACTCCTTTTTTTTTCTTCCACGCTCGTTTAGATGCAAAAAAGATCTTCACCAGCGGTGGGCAGTTTATCAAGAATGAATCGCTTAGGGGGGTGTGACGATCACTCCCACATTTTTCTGATCGTGTCCGCGTCCGTCGTTCATGAAAATGGTGATAGCGGGTGGACGGGCGTCATGCAGACACTCTTTTCGGAGGAGGACGTTATGTTGAACAAAGCGCGCAAACGACTGGTGGCATGGTTGTTAATTGGTTCGCTGTCGCTGGGATCGGCAGGTTGCTATGGAAAGTTTCCGCTGACCCGGACGGTCTATGATCTGAACGGTTCCCTGGGGGGAGTGGCGGAGCAGCTTGTGTTCTGGGTTTTTGTTTTCTTTCCCGTCTATGGCGCCGCGGCGTTTATCGACGCGATTGTGTTTAACTTGATCGAATTCTGGACCGGCGGAGTCATTGATGTCGCTGCTGTGACTCTGGACGACGGCACACAGGTGGTCATGGAGCCCACAGAAAGCGAACGGGAAGTGGCCATCAAGATTATTCGCGATGGACAGACGGTCACCGAGCATCGTTTGATCCGCCTGTCGAATTCGGTCTGTGAATTACGGAACCCTTATGGCGCGGTGACGGGAACCTTGCGGATCGATGAAAACGGACAGATGATTCACGGCAACGAACACGGCGTGACCGTGGCGCGAATCACTCCCGCTGACCTGACGGGGTATTTGGCCCAGGTCCATTAATTTCAGAAAGAGGCTCAACGATTTTTCATGCTACTTTAATTCGCACAAGGCATCATGAAAGAATCGAGAGTCGTAACCGATCGGCGCCCAAATGTTTTTGTAGCCCAGGCGCTTTATGTGGCGCAGGCGTCTCGCCTGCGCGACTGACGGGCGGGTTCCATGGGCGAGAAGCCCATGCGACTCCCGCCCGATTCATATTTTCAGCACAGTTGCCCATGTCCATAAACATGGACACAACAAATGATGAAAATGACGCCGAGGCGCGGAGCGGTGGAATCTTTTTAAACGCCAGGGCGCGATGACACAAGGCGCCCCAGGGCGCGGCGCCGGTACCATATATGGCCCGCGACCCAGGGGCCAAACATCAGCCAAGCCCCGAAGGTGGCGGCATATACCAGCCCAGGGCGAAGCGACCAATAGGGAGCGAAGCCCTGGGTCTGAGGAAGAGCGACTGAGGCGCCGGCGCGATTTTTGCCGCGCAGCGCGCAAAAATCGTGACGGCGCCGGCGGCCATCCGTCAGCCAATTCAAATTTTGAATAGAGACTGAGTATGGACTGGGATATTCTATTCAGCGATCTCAATTTCGGCGAGGCCGAGCAAAAGGCCGTCGCCGCGGTGGTGGCGTCGGAGTGGTTGACTATGGGCGCCCGGGTTGCCGAATTTGAATCGGCTCTGTCCGACCGCCTGGCCGGCCACGAGGTCATCGCCGTCTCCAGCGGAACCGCGGCGCTCCACTTGGCCCTGATGGCCTGGGGGCTTCGGCCCGATGAGGAAGTCATCCTACCGTCCATGACCTTTGTCGCCTTGGCCAATGTCACCTCCCTCATGGGCGCCCGGCCCGTTTTCGTCGATATTATTTCCGTCGAAGAACCCGTTCTGGATCCAGCCCGTGTGGCGGAAGCGCTCTCTTCCCAAACGCGCGTGATTTCACCCATGCATTATGCCGGCGCCCCCTGTCCCATGGAAGATCTGCTGGACATGGCTCGCGCGACAAGCCATCCACTGGCGATCCTCGAAGACGCGGCGCATGGATTCGGTGGTCGGGACGCGTCAGGCGCCCCCCTGGGGACGGTGGGAAACATGGGCGCCTTCAGCTTCTTCTCGAACAAGAATCTGCCCGTCGGCGAAGGCGGCGCGCTCACCGTCGCCGACGCCGAACTGGCCCACCGCCTGAGAAGGCTCCGGTGCCATGGCGTGGATGTGGGCACATGGGATCGCCACCGCTCCGGCGTGCGGATGTATGATGTCCTCGAATGGGGACTCAACTACCGAATGCCCGAATTGGCTGCCGCTCTGGGACTGGCGCAACTGGAACGCTTCGAATCGCATCAACAACGACGAGCGGAACTCTACGCCGCTTATGTGGACCAACTGAGCGGGAGCCCATCCGTGACGATCCCTTTTCAAAACCGCCCCCCCCAAGGCCACGAGCGCCATGCTTTTCACATCTTTCCGATCCTGGCGCCCGATGAAACGGCGCGCAACCGATTGGCAAACGCCATGAACGAAGCCCGCATCCAGACCAGTCTCCACTACCGACCCATTCATCAGATGCGGGCATATCAGAACGGAAACACGCCGTCCCTTCCAGTGACTGAAGAATACGCCCGACGAGTTTTGACGTTGCCACTGCATCCCAGGCTGAAGGAAGCGGACGTCGAACGCATCGTGTCTGTTATCAAAAAAACACTGGGATAACCGGATCGAATTGTACTACAAATCACTCGAGCGCGACACAGAGCGCTTCGTATCTCCATAAAGAAGCATCCCCACGTAAAGGATACGACCATGAACAGACGAATGATGCCGGCCCTGTTGCTGCTGATCCCGACCATTGCCTTCGCTCAAGGCGTTCGGACCACCGTTGGAGACGGCCCGGACGCGATTCCGTTGATAGTCGTTTCCGGCACGCCATTTGAAATGGGCCAACAGATGGGCGAACTCATGGGCGAAGAGGTTCGCGCCGTGCTGAATGGTTTCGTCCAAGCCGCAAAGGCCGAAGATCCCAACCGCTGTTCCGATCAGAATCTGGACGCGGTCTGGGAAGCCGTCTCCCCCCATACGGATCCACGCTTCATTGAGGAACTGAGGGGCATCGCCGCCGGGGCGGGACTGAGTTTCGAGACGGTGCGACGCGCCCACACGATCCCCATCGTGGGAGACTATTCCTGCTCGGCCCTTGCCGTCTGGGGCCAGGCGACAAGGAATGAGCATCTCTATCAAATCCGAAATCTGGATTATACTACCGACGCCGGGCTTCAGGACTTCCCGTTGATCGTCATCTATAAACCCGATGTCGGAATCGCTCATGTCAATGTGACCTTTGCCGGCGCAGCCGGCTGCAATACGGGCATGAATGCCGAGGGGATCGCTCTGTCCGAAGTCGGTGATTCCCCGGAAAGCGACTATCCCTTCCATTTCGATGGACAGCATTTCACGAGTTATTTCCGCACGGCTCTCTACGACGCCCGTTCACTGAATGACGCGCTGGGCGTTATCCGCAACACCCGACGCATCAAAAAATATTTCTTTGTGGTCGGCGACGGACAAGAGCCACAGGCCGCGAAACTCAAGGCCTATGCGCCGGACCTGACGGAGTGGCGGGACAACGATCCCTCAGACACAGACACGCCCAAAGGCTTCGACGACGTGGTCTATCACGCCGAGGGACGCGATCCCATCGCCTACGCTCACCTCACCAAATACTACGGCGACTATGATGCCCGCCGCATGATCCAGCTCTCCAAAAGTGTCGCCACGCCAGGCGGCAACCTGCTGAACGTCGTCTATGACGCCACAGCCCTGGAAATGTGGGTGGCGTATGCGGAGAAAGAAGAAGACGCCTTCCAGCGTCCGTATATTCATGTCGATCTGACACCGTATTTCAGCGAACTGCGCATTCCGGGGGCCACCGCCTACATCGCGCCGGATCCGGATGGGGCGCGTGTCTCCGGACGCGGTGGCGTGACGGGATGGACGAACCCCGAATTGGAAGTACAGTGGTTCGGCCTGTTCCGACAGACCGGCGCGGTGACCGCCACAGTGGATGTGCGCCTGCCCAAAGGCGAACGCTCGGATCTGGAACTGACCATCGACGGCCAGTCCCGTCGGGCCACAGCCGAAGGGACGCGCCAGGATAAAGCGGCGTCGGTACCCTTTGGCGACTTTGAAATCAAAGAGACTGGCTATCAGAAAATCACCCTCCGTTCCCTGAGTGAAAGGCAGAGGTCTTTTGGCGTTATTGAATCCTTGACGCTGGCCGGCCCCGCCGTTCGGGACGCGCATTTTAACCTCAAGGACCGCCGCAACGCCGCCTCCGTTCACCTCATGTACCCTGTCCCGCCGGATACGGATATTCAGTGGTTCTACAACGAAGTGATCGCCGTCGAGGACCCGACCACGACGTTCTACATGGCCTGCGGTTTCCACCGTGGCTACTTCGGAATGCAGGTCAACAGCGAAACGGAACGACGGATCATCTTCAGTGTCTGGGACAGCGGCAACGAGGCCATTGATCGCAGTAAGGTGGGCAAAGACGACCTCGTCCATACCATCGCCAAAGGCGAAGGCGTTTACGCCTCAGGATTTGGCAATGAAGGCACCGGGGGACACAGTCACCTGAAAGTCATGTGGAAAACGGGCGAGCCCCAGCGATTCCTCCTGGGCGCTCAACCGGTGGGCGACTCGCATACCGTCTATGCCGGCTATTGGTTCGATCCCGAAAAAAAGGAATGGATGCTGATCTCAGCCATGAAAGCGCCCAAGGACGGCGGCTGGATCAAACGCCCCCACTCTTTCAGTGAAAACTTCTGGGGCTCCAACGGCCACGTGCTCCGAAAGGCTCTCTACGGCCCTCAGTGGATTCGGACAACGAAGGGCGAATGGCTGGAACTGACGGAAGCCCGCTTCAGTCATGATCCGACAGGCAAAGCCGATCGCCTGGACCGTTTTATGGGGGTGGAAGACGGAAAGTTCTTTCTGTCCCACGGTGGCTTCGTCCCGGGCTATTGTGATTATGGCGACGCCTTCACCCGCCCGGCGACCACACTTCCAGAGGACATCGAACTTCCTGAAATCCCAACAAAGTAAGGATTCCGCGCACCGGAACTGCCGATGCCGCGCCGTTTGTGTTCCGTGGCTATTTGTTCAGGGTTGTGACCAGAGGGGGGAGGGGTGATGCGTGACGCTTCCGACGCGTCCGGACATGGTGGTCGTCAATCCCGCTGACCGGGATCGAGGGCGTCGCGCAGCCCATCACCCAGGAAGTTGAAAGCCAACATGGCGGCGCTGATCAGACCCGCCGGGAACAAAAAGAGATGGGGATAATCGGCCAAGGCGTCAAAGCCTACCGCCGCCAGTACCCCCAGACTCGCTTGCGGTTCCGAAATGCCCAGTCCGATAAAACTCAGAAAAGCCTCTGTGAAGATGGCTTCGGGAATCATCAGCGTCAAAGTGACAATAATCGGCCCAGTGGTATTCGCCAGGATATGACGGAAGATCACCCGCCAAACGCCGGCGCCTAGTCCACGGGCGGCGGCCACATAGTCGTTTTCTTTGATTGAAAGGGTTTGGCCGCGAACGATACGCGCCATTTTGAGCCAGTACGTGGCCCCCAGGGCGATCAGGATAATGAACAGCCCGTGACCGAAAATGACGGTCAGAATGATAATATAGAGCAGCAGAGGGATCCCGTAGATAACTTCAATGGCCCGCATCATCACGGCATCAACCGTCCCACCCAGATATCCGGACACAGCGCCATAGATGACGCCGATGCACAGGGAGATCAGACTGGCCGACACGCCAACCAGCAACGAAATGCGCGCGCCATACAGTGTGCGTGTCAGCAGGTCGCGGCCGGATTTGTCCGCGCCGAACCAATGGCTCAGACTGGGCCGGGCGTACTGGACGTCATAATTCATGTCATCATAAGGATACGGTGACAGTTCCGGACCAATCACCGCCGCCAAAGCGATCAGGACAATAAAGCCCAGAGCCACCATCCCCCCCGTATTTCGGCGCAAGCGTTCCCAGGCCTTGCGGGCCGGGGACTGGCCGGCCGGAGCGAGAGGGGGAGGGGGATCTTCGGCATGTGGACGGTTTGTGTTCATTGTGGTGTCACAGCAAAGAAGGGGCC
>JADFCT010000060.1 GCA_017161665.1 Candidatus Sumerlaeota bacterium | reverse complement strand
TTTGTCAACCGGTCAACGCGGCCAACCGGTTACTCCTTTGGCGCGCTTCGGGCGCGCTTCTTTTCTGCAGACGTCTTCTTTGGGGTCGCAGATTTCTTTTGGGCTTTTGATTTGCTCGCCGCCTTCTTTTTGGGAGCCGACTTGGTGGCCGCTCCTTTTTTTTCTGGCGCCGCTTTCGCGGCCGCCTTCTTCTTTGAGGCGGTCTTCTTTGTCGTTTTCTTTGACGATTTCTTGGCTGTTTCCTCGGAGGTTTTCTTCTCCGGCGGCGCCTGAGGAGCGTCTCCCGTTTCGCGCACCGTATGG
>JADFCT010000005.1 GCA_017161665.1 Candidatus Sumerlaeota bacterium | reverse complement strand
GACCGGGCCGTTCCATACGATGGTTTTGGCGGTGGCGAGTTTTTCCTTAAACAACTTCAATGTTTCCGGGCCGATATCCAATCCCATCCACCCGTCCGGAATCTGATCGCTCGTGACGGACTTGATTTCTGTGGACCCATCGAAGTTTTCGCAAATGGTCGCATCGGTGGGCAGGAAGAACTCCAGTTGATCCATACCTTTCAGCATTTCCACCAGTTCCTTGGCCTTCGGAACGGTTTCTTCTTCCAGGAGAGAGGTCCCGACATTGTATCCCATGGCCTTGTAGAAGGTATAGGTCATTCCACCACCGATAAAGAGCATATCAACCTTTTGCGCCAGATTGGTGATGACATCAATTTTTGATGACACTTTGGCTCCGCCCAGAATGGCGGCAAAGGGGCGAGACGGCGCTTCCAGCGTGTCGCCCAGGAACTTGAGTTCTTTTTCGATCAGAAAACCGGCGACCGCGGTGGGCAGCAGACGGGCCACGCCTTCGGTCGAAGCATGGGCGCGATGGGCAGTGCCGAAGGCGTCCAAACAGTACATGTCGGCCAGCGAGGCCAGCTGCTGACAAAAGTCCGGATCGTTATCGGTCTCGGCTTTATGGAAGCGAACGTTTTCCAGAAGGATGGCCTGACCGTCACTGAGGCCGTCAACCATGGACTGGACTTCAGCGCCGACACAATCCGGCGCCAGCGCGACCGTCTGGCCCAAGAGCTCGCTCAACCGCTCGGCCACGGGTTTCAGGCTCATCTCGGGGCTCGCCTGGCCCTTGGGGCGCCCCAGATGCGAGGCCAGAATCGCCCGGCCGCCATGATCCAACACATGTTTGATGGTGGGCAACGAAGCGGTGATCCGATTGTCGTCGGTGATCTTCTGATTCGCGTCCAGGGGCACATTGAAGTCACAACGGATGAAGACCCGTTTGCCCTTCACGTCAACCTGGCTGATGATTTTCTTAGCCATGATTCCTTCTCCTCCAGCTTAGTCCAAAAGGTGTTTGTACGTCTCGACGAATTTTTTAAATGAACGATCATACGTTTTTTCGGCCGCAGGGGGAAAACAACATCCGGGCAACTGCTGTGATTTAAGATGATATTGAAGACAATCACAGCAAACCCCGCGTTTATCGCAGCCTGTATAGGTACAGGCGCAAAACTGAGTGTTGCGCGGCTTGTTGGCACAGGATCCAGCCATGGCATTTCCCTCCCGGCGGTGAATGGGAACGGGTGAGGTGAATCAAACCCGAAAAATCGCAAGCAAAAGCCGGAAAATATTATTGGCCTCTGCCGCCTTGTGTCAATGCAATTACTACGAAAAGGACCGCGGCTTCAACTGACCCGAACAAGAAGGTTGCGCCCCTCCGGGGGGGAATCATACATTGACGGACATGGAGACACGACGCCCTCAATTGAAATCATCTTCGCGCGTCGCCCCCAAGCGGGGGCGTCGCGCATTGGCTCGGCTGCTCTTTTATTCCGGACTGGTGGTCATCCTTACCGGCGCGCTGCTCTGGTTTCTTCCCATTCATTCCAACTGGTTAAACGCACACATTGCCGCGAAACTGGGGCAGGCCTTGGGCGGTCAGGCGCGGATCCTTGAGGGACGTGTGTTTCTGGGACAGGGTGTGTATGAAGCGCCAGCGCTACAGGTCGTCTTTCCCGACGTGGACTCGTCCCCAACCGCGACTCTCGACTGTCGGCAGTTGCTCGTTCATTTTTCACCCTGGGGGTTGCTGAGAAGGGACCGGAATTTTCTGACGTCGGTCACACTCGCTGTTCCGGAACCACTGAAATTTCAAATCGACGGGGGACGGGTCAAGGGGCCCGACTGGGCGCATCATCTTCTGGCCCGAAACAATACAAAGGCGCAAGGCGATCTTTCCGCGCTGCCGGAAATCGTCACGGTTCAGGATCTGGCGGTTGAGATAAGCGGACGATGGGGGGACGCTCCCCCACTTCAACTACTGAACCTGTCCCTGACGCTTAAGAATGAAACGATGGGCGGCGCGGAGAAAGGGATCGGACGCTTGGTCCTTGATGTATCCGGAGAGCGCATTGGCGTGGAAATCAATCCATTTCACCTCACCGCATCCATGCCCCCCTCTGGCAACCGTTTTTCATTGGAAGCCCATCTGAATCATTGGAACGCGCCGCTTCCGGGAACGCGCCCCCGCTCGGTTACGCTTGCATTGACCCAGGGACATCTCCAGGGGGAGTGGGTGCGGCAGACAGACACTCCGACACATTGGGATAGTGATCTGAATGTGGAAATGGATGCGCTGACAATTTCCTCGACGACCGGAACCCTTTTCAACGATCAGAATATCGCCATGTCCATTGATGGCCGATATGACCAGTCCACGGGTTTTTTGGATATAAACCATGCCATGGCGCGGGGAGGGCAGACGGATATTACGTTGACCGGTTCCTGGGGCATTGGCGCGGGAACCGGACTGGAAGCCGTCGCACGCCTGCGCGGGGCCCCACCGAGTCTCTTTGACCACATCGGCCATCAAGGGGGCCGTGAATGGCTCCGGATTCTGGAGCGATCGGACTGGGAGGCAGAAACCCGGTTTGCCTGGAAAGGAAGGGGATCGCCCCTCGAAGTGGTTTCCGCCCGAATTCGAGCGGATTATTGCACCGGTCCGCTCCCGGATGTGGGACTGACCCTGGAGAACGGCGCCTTCATTCTCGATTACACCAAACAGCGGTTATCGCTGCGAGGCGGATACGGCAATTGGCGTTGGGGCGAAGCGCGTCTGGATGGACGGATCGAAGGCGATGTGCTTCGCACATCTCAGTCGCTGCAAGCGGACTGGATATGCAGTCTGGAGGCGGATCTGAACGCAATTGATTGGGATCGCCCGGAGTGGACACAGTTGTATGCGCAAGGACTCCGTGTCGGCGGACGCATGACGGCTTTGGGTCGCGTGCGCCATCCGGTGACCATCGGCCCCACGGGACATTGGACGGTGGGAGAACCCGGCCTCAGGGGCCGTATGGAAGTCACCTCCGGCAGCCTGAATCACCCGACTCTGTTTCGGCCGCTCGAAAACATTACCGGCGCCATGGCATTCAATGAACGAGCCGTTACTTTCGGCGACCTTTCCGGGACCGTTGAGACCTCAAAGGCGCAGATCAAGGGATCAGTCACCGGGCGGCCCTATTTCTGGCGCGACTCGATCGCGAATATTGCGATCGAATCCGACCTCAACGTCGCGGACACCTTATTCGTTTTGCCCGAAGCGCTACGCGAACCAGCCGCGCAATGGAATCCCTCCGGCATCGCGCGCGCGCGTGGAACGATCTCCGGCCCCCTGCTTCGCCCGGAGTCATGGGGCGTGGAAGCCCGAATTGAACTGGAGCAGGTCCGCTGTCAGCCACCTCTCCAGGGCTTCACTCGACCGGTGGAATCGATTGAGGGATTGCTGACCTACACCGGCGCCAGCCAAATGTTTCGGGTGGAACGGCTGACAGGTCAACTGGGCGACAACACGTTTTCCTGCAACGGACTGATGGGCGACGGAAGAATTGATCTGAATCTTCAGGGACGAATGGATTTGCAGGAAGCCCAACAGATTGCGCCTATGGCCATGCGCGCTTTTGATCTGAAAGGCGTAATGACTGTCGAGGCCCGCTTGCGCACACAGGCGCCGGAGGACCTCTTGCATCTGGATTTCAGGGGAACCTCTCCCACGTTGTCTGTGAATGCCTTGCGCGAAACAGGCCGCCGAATCTTGCGCGGTCGCCGGGCCCCTTCCCCCATCCTGGAAGCGCCGATTGTGAAGCCATCATCGGAAGAGCCCACCCTGTGGATTTCCTTTCAAGGAAAAGACCTGACCTTTACGCATCAGAATATGCCCGAAGCGCTCCACCATATTGATGGCGAGATCTTCTATGTGGATGGCGTCTTTTATGCGGAAAACATGGAGGTTGATTTCGGAGACAGCAAAGACCTGCTTGTTCGAAAGTTCATGTTCGCCATGCCTCGCGAAAGAGAGGGACAACTGTGGTTTGACGTTGAAGGCGAAGCGATGGATCTGACCGGGTGGATTCAACCGTGGCGAACGCGACCGCGCGGATCGGCGCTCAAGTTGCCGGAACACCTTCAACCCATGCCGGCGATTCCGGGAATCATCAGCCCGCGCCGATGGAATCTGAATATCGGGGGCATTGTCCGAGCCGAACGGGCGCGCTGGCGACGACAGGAAGTGTCCGAACTGGAGGTCACGCTCTCCCATCGTTCCACTCCCCTTTCCCGCTGCGACTTCCGAGCGGAATGCGCGGCGCAAAGTTATTCGGGCCACACCAGCGCCTCCGTCAGCGTTTCGGCTCAGGAGAGTGAGCCGTTGACCTGGAAAGCGCGCATCGCCACCCAAGGGACCCAGGTCGCTCCCCTGATCAACGGCTTTCGGCGACAGGTGAACCAGGGCGACACGATTATTGGCCGACTGGACGGCAATCTGACGCTGGGAGGAACCGTGGGCGACCTGGATTCGATTTATGGCGCCGGATTGTTTTCCGCTCGTCAGGTCAGTTTTGTGGATAACCGTATTTTGAAGGGAATAGCGCAAGTGCTCAGCCTGGGGGGCGTTTTCAACGCCGTTACATTCGATCAGTTGGACTCGGGTCTCGTCATTCAGAACAAAAAATACTACCTCAAGGGTCTGCGCATGACTAATACAGACTTGGGGGTCTATCTGGACGGCAGTATCGGATTTGACAAGACACTGGATATGAATGTCATGGTGAATCCATTCCAGGAAATGCCCCTGGCCTCTGTTCCGCTCATGGGCTATGTGGGAAAGTTGACAGACTTTTTAACCAAACCGATCATGATTCCCGTGCGCAAAATCGTCCTCGATCCGGCTGAATACTTGTTTGAAGAAACCCTCAAGACAAATGTGTACGGCACAATGGATGCCCCGAACGTCATACCGGCGCCCTTCAATCCGCCGCCCACGGTCCCACAATCTCCGCCCGGCATGACGGACAATCCGCAAATTGAAAGACCGACGACCGAGACCCAATATTTCCAGGCGCCAAACACCCTGCCTCCCCGGTGACGCTCATGGAGGAAACAATGCATTTGTATGATCTTTCACTCCCCCTGGACGCCCAGACGCCCGTCTATCCAGGCGATCCGCGTTTTAAAATGCGTCCGGTCGCCCGAATGGATTCCGACGGCTATTGTCTGTCCCATTTGGAAATGGGCAGCCATACCGGAACGCATATCGACGCGCCATGCCATTGTATCCCGGGCGGCCTTGCCCTGGACGCCTACCCCCTCGCGCGCTTTTATTTGACGGCTGCCGTTCTTGAAGTCGATTCACTTGACTCCCTGCGCATGGAAGATGTTGTGACGGTCGAGCGAAATGTCCAAGCGCTTTTGTTCAAATACAGGAACCGTTCCCCTCGAGGTGAATGTGAAGGATTGTCGCGCCGCGCTGCCGAAAGGATCGTTGACGCCGGACGCCTTTTGGTTGGTGTGGAATCATTATCGGTTGATGCGGCGCAGGATCATGATCTGCCGATTCATCGGCTGCTGCTGGAGCATAATGTATTGATATTGGAAAATATCTGTCTATTGGATGTTCCGCCAGCGATCTATCGGCTGATGTGCTTCCCTTTGCCCATCGCCGGGGCTGACGGGGGACCATGTCGGGCCGTTCTGGGGCCAATATAATGAAGGATTGAGTCGAAATCGGCATTCTGCCTTGACTTTGGATAGGCGCTTTGCCTACTGCTTATCTGTTGTTAAACACAGGCTGGCTGGTCAAGGCTGACGGAAACGCCTCATTGTCCCTGTCGGCGCCATTGGATGAACGCTGTTCCGGAGCCAACGGCTTCTTTTTTGTATTGATTGATATGCGCCGTCGTTTGGGGTTTCTAACCCAAAAGAGGACGGCCCATCACAGACCGGCGCCTACCGAACCGATGCCAGACGCCGGTCAAAATGGAAAGGGAGGAAAACGAATGCGAGGCATTAGGAGTGTGTATCAAAGGATGGCGCTCATTGGGGCGGCCTGGATGGCGATCGCCACCATAAGTTGGGCCCAGACCGACATTCAACCCGCTGCCAACGGTCAGCGAGAAGTCCGAATTCTCAACACAACCTTGGAAAAAGGCACAACAGGAACCGTCGCCATTTATTTTGACATGCTGGGAGACGAAAATGCCGTCGCCGCATCCATCGAGTTCGATCCGGCGGTCCTCACATACGTTTCGTATGTCGTGGGCGCCGATAACCCCGGCGGCCTGTTTAAATTTATCAATGAAAATAATGCCACCAGTGGTGTTCTGACATTTTTATTGGGACTTTCGCCCGGCGAGACTTTCCCCGCCGGCGAGCTGGAGATGTTGGTCCTGACCTTTGCGCCCACCGATGATGGGACCGGCCAAACCGTCACGACCGATCTGCGACTCACGGACACCCCCACGAAGCGTTCGGTTGCCGACGAGCTCGCCAATATACTGCCGACGATTTGGACAGATGGTGTGATCACATTGACGCCGGCGCAGGCGCAACCGACGCCGACACCGACGGCGACCCCACCACCTCCATCCCCCACCCCCACGACGCCGACGCCAACGCCGACGCCAACGCCGACGCCAACGCCGACGCCAACGCCGAGGCCAACACAGGAGCCGACACCAACACCGACGCCGACACCGACGGCTCGCATTTATGTTTCGCAGATTGTCGGCGATCCTTTTGCTCCAAACAGCGCCTTTATTGTGGATGTTGAACTGGAAAATCCCTCCGGTCAACGGCCCCTGGCCTTCACGTTCCAAGCCGCCTATGATCCGGCCAATGTTTCTCTGATCGATATCCTGAAAGGGGATCTCAACGGCGACATGATTTTGGGCGCCGAACGGGATGAGAACGGCCTCAAGATTCGCAGTTTTGGATCCATGGGGACCATGGATAATGCTTTAGTCGATCTCACGCTGGCGCGCCTGGTGTTCCAAACCTCCTCAGCGCCGGCAGGGAGTTATTCCATTGTGATTGGAGACGCCCCGGGCCAGGTGGCGCTCGTGGATCAAAGTTTCCGGATCATCCCCGTCGCCTATGACAACAGACGAATCGATCCGATTGCAGGGCCCTTTGTCACACCGACACCGACGCCTGCGACACCGTCGCCCACTCCGATCACGCCGACGCCCGCGACACCGTCGTCAACCCCCATCGCCCCGACACCCACTCCGATCACGCCGACGCCCACACCCGTTACGCCGACGCCAACGGCTACCCCGACACCGACCTGCACACCGGAACCGCCGACGCCGGTGATCGATTACGTGGATCCGGCGAAGTACTATAAAATTGTGTACAAACGCGCCGGTCGTAAAGATCCCAGCCATATTGAAATTACTACGGCGGGGATCACCATCCTGCCGGGGGGCACGGATCGCGACACGCTGAAAATCAAGCTCTGGCCGGAAATCAAAAAAGACCTGAACGGCATCGCTCCCCCGCCCATCCAACTCGTCAACGCCCCCGCCGGCCTGAGAACTTTCTACACCGAAGCGCCACTGCTGACCTTCCAAAGCGGCGGTCCCGTCAAGACGGTCTCGGCCAAAAACGCGCATATCCGCTTCATCGACTCCGCGTTCACGATCAAGAACCTGACCCAAAAAACCAAGGCGCCGGCGAACGAACTCGACTACGTCACGGATGTGGTCTATCACACGCCGACGGACAAGATGTCCCGCATCACGCTCAAGGGCGTGATCCTGCAACAGCTCGACGCCGTGGGGAGCCAATTCCAGGCGATCAAATCTGTCACAAAGAAGTACAAGAACGCGGCATCCAATACGCACTATGTGAACCGGGGGGGACTGGTTGCCGCCCCACTGTATTGTGGTTCCGTCCCGGAGGCGATGGTGGACTTCACAGCCGACTCCATCAAAACGATCAGCATCGCCGGTGGTCCGATCCGGGGCAACATGCTGCTGGCCGACATCAAGCGGATCGTCGCCAAGGGCATTGTCTTCTCACTCAAGCGTGATGACGGGACCAAGGACCGCGATCCGCAACCGGGACACATCGAAGTCGGTCTGCTTGAGACCGGTTATCACAAAGTCAAGATCGCCGTCTCCGGTGGGAGTGTCAACCACTCGACGATTCTGATCGGCGGCCGACTCAAGGAACTGAAGGTCAAGGACCTGAAATTCTACGACATCTTCGGTTTGCCCCTGTATCTGGGCGGTCACTTGGGCTCCGAAACACCGGGAACGACCCAGACCCTGACCGTGGCCACCGGCGTGGATCCGACGCTGGCCGTTCAATATCGCGACATGGACACCCTGTTGGGCTCCCGCGGCGTCAATGGCGTCTATCATGCCGGCGCCGACGTGACCGACAGCCCCGACGGCCTGATGATCACGCCAAACCGAACCGGCGCCGTCAAAAAGATCAAGACCAAATCCAACCGCGGCGGCTCGCTGTTAGGGACCATACTCAACATGGATCCGGATATGACTCGGATTTATCCGAAGGTCATTCCCAGCGAACAAGCCGGTCTGATTGAGATCAATCCTGATCTGAACTGATTCTGCGATAGCCCCTCGCTGGCCTTCGCCGACCATCGCACGAACCTCACGTTCTGAACGTTGAGGTTCGTGCGATTTTTTTGGTTCCCCCTGTCCCAGCCGCCGTCATATATAAATAATTTTTTATTGATATATTTTGCGCGATTTCCCCTTGACGCCGCGTCTTCAAATCAGGAGACTCTTTTCCAGCACTTTTTTCTCGATATATTTTTCTCTATTAGAGGTCTTTCGAGGGAAATCATGCCAAATGTCGGAAAATCATCTGCCATTTGGCCCGGCTCAGCCGCCCGACTGGCCGCTCAGGTGGTTCCGCTGCTGAGAGAGACATCCATCAAGGAGTTATCCGATGACTGCGACGGTGACATGTGACTATGCAAAAGTTCAGTCCATTCTGGACGGACACGGCAACGATCCTGCCCGGCTGATTTCCATTCTTCAGGCCGTTCAAGCGGAGTATCGCTATCTGCCGGAGGAAGCGCTGGCCTATGTGGCGGAAGCCTTGAATCTTCCGCCCGCCCGGGTTTACGGCGTGGCGACCTTTTATGCTCACTTCGCTTTGGAGCCGAAGGGCCGTCATGTGGTCAAGTTATGTGATGGGACGGCGTGTCATGTGAGAGGCTCCATGCCGATCCTGGAGGCCATCCGCAAGCGGCTGGGGCTGACCGGGGAGAAGGTGACGACCGACGATATGGCGTTTACCGTTGAAACGGTTTCGTGTCTGGGGGCTTGTGGCCTGGCCCCGGCAGTGGTCATTGATGAAGAGGTTCACGGTCAGGTGACGCCTGAACAGGCCGTTACGCTGATTGAGGCGATTATTGAAAAGGACAAGGAGGCGAGCCATGTGTAATTGCGCCACCCCAGGGAATCGTTCGAACGCAACAGCCGTCCAAACGGTTGATTTGAATCAGGTGAAGGACGCTTATACGCAGGCGGCTTCTGTCTGCTCCCGGCGAATTGTCATCTGCGCTGGTACGGGCTGTATGGCCAATGGGGCCATGAAGGTCTTCGACGCGTTCCACATCGCTTTGCAGGAACAGGGGGTTCGGGTACTGACCGCCATTGATCCCGACGAACCGGCCCAGGCGTCGGAAGCGGATGAGATGGTTCTCCATTTGTCGAAGAGTGGCTGTCAGGGCTTTTGTCAGATGGGCCCATTGGTCAGCATTGAGCCGGATGGCATTCTCTACACGCTGGTCCGAGCCGACGATGTCGCCGACATTGTCGGGGAAACGATCCTCAAGGGCGCGTTGGTTGACCGCCTCCTTTATCGCGATCCACAAACGCGGCAGGTGTGTCGGGGACCGGAAGAAATTGCGTTTTATAAGCGTCAGACCCGGCAGGTTCTCAAGATGTGTGGGGCGATTGATCCTGAGAATATTGCGGAATATATCAGCCTGGGAGGTTATTCAGCCGCCCGGCGGGCCTATCTGATGATGAGTCCGGAGACCGTTTGTGAGGAAATCACGGAATCGGGTCTGCGCGGGCGCGGCGGAGGAGGTTTCCCCACCGGTCACAAGTGGGAGCTCACCCGCGTTCAGCCCGGTCCCAAAAAATATGTGATCTGTAACGGCGACGAGGGCGACCCGGGGGCCTTCATGGACCGCAGCGTTATGGAGGGGGCGCCGCACAGCGTCATTGAGGGCATGATGATCGCCGCGCGGGGCATTGGGGCCGACGAAGGGTACATCTACGTTCGTATGGAATATCCCCTGGCCGTGGCGCGTGTGCGTCGGGCCGTCACCGACGCCGAAGCGGCGGGAATCCTGGGCGACGATCTTTTCGGCTCCGGTCTGAATTTCCGGCTCCATGTCATGGAAGGGGCGGGGGCCTTTGTCTGTGGTGAAGAAACGGCGCTGATCGCTTCGATTGAGGGCAAACGGGGAATGCCCAAGCCCAAGCCGCCTTTCCCTGCGGAACGGGGACTGTGGGACAAACCTACCGTCATCAACAATGTGGAAACACTGGCCACCGTGCCCATCATCCTGCGCGAAGGGGCCAAAGCATTGCGTGGAATCGGTATGCCGAACTCCCCGGGGACCAAGACCTTCGCCCTGACGGGGCATGTGGCCAACACCGGATTGATTGAGACGCCTTTCGGCGCCACGTTGCGACAGATCGTCTATGAGATTGGCGGCGGGGTTCTCAATGACGCCGGGGCCCCGGACCCGCGCGGTTTCAAGGCCGTTCAAATCGGCGGTCCATCCGGTGGCTGCCTGACGCCCGATCATCTGGATTTGACCTTGGATTATGACGCGTTGCGCGACGTCGGCGCCATGGTCGGTTCGGGCGGGCTGGTGGTCATGAATCAGGACACCTGCATGGTGTCCGTGGCGCGCTTCTTTATGCAGTTCACACAGAACGAATCGTGTGGCAAGTGTGTCCTGTGCCGGGAGGGGACGCGCCAGATGCTGGCGTTGCTGGATGACATCATGGAAGGCACGGCCACAGAAGAGACGCTGGACCTCTTGAAGAAGCTGGCCATCGCCGTTCAGAAAGGCTCCCTGTGCGGCCTGGGGAAAACGGCGCCCAGCCCGGTTTTGTCCACACTCCATTATTTCCGGGATGAGTATGAAGCCCATGTTCGGGACAAAAAATGTCCCGCCGGCCAATGTAAGGCGCTGGCCGATCCGGAGATATTAGCGGACCGATGTGTGGGTTGCACGGCTTGCGCCCGGAAATGTCCGGTGGGGGCCATTCAAGGGTATCGAAAAGAGGCCCACGTGATCGACGTGGCGAAGTGTGTGAAGTGCGGCGTTTGCGCCGAGACCTGTAAATTCGACGCCATCATTGGAGTATAATCATGAAAACTCAAGACACATTGATTGTTGACGGACGGGAAGTGGCCATTGAAGGGGAACCGAATCTGTTGGAATTGATCCGCAAGGCGGGCATCGAAATCCCCACTTTCTGTTATCATTCGGAATTGAGCGTCTATGGCGCCTGCCGTTTGTGTCTGGTGGATATTGAAGGACGGGGCATTCAGGCTTCCTGTTCGGCCCGTCCCGAGTCGGGAATGGTTGTGCGAACGCGGACACAAGAGATTCGCGAAATGCGAAAAATCTCCGTCGAACTCCTTCTGGCCAATCATGATATGGACTGCCCGACCTGCCCGAAGAGCCGGTCGTGCAAACTTCAGGATTTGGCTCACAAGTTGGGCGTGGACAAGGTTCGATTCAAACGGACACACAAGCCCAAACCGGTGGACCACTCCTCGCCGTGTTTGACGCGGGATCCGAACAAATGCGTGCTGTGCGGGGACTGTGTCCGCGCTTGTTATGAGATACAGGGCATCGGCGCCATAGACTTTGTGGGGCGCGGCACTTCGAACCAGGTCATGCCGGCCTTTGGCAAAGACCTCAACCAGGTCGAATGCGTCGGCTGCGGCCAGTGCGCCGCCGTCTGCCCGACCGGCGCGCTGAGTCCGAAACGGGAGGTCAATCAAGTCTGGCGCGATTTAGAGAATCCGGCGAAAACCGTGGTCGTTCAAATCGCCCCCGCCGTCCGGGCTGGATTGGGAGAATTCTTTGGCAGCGAGGCAGGCGCAACCTGCACCGGTAAAACCGTCGCCGCCCTGAAAGCGTTGGGATTCGATCAGGTCTATGACACATGTTTCGCCGCAGACCTGACGGTAATCGAAGAGGCCAATGAATTCATCCAACGCAAAACGGCGGGCGAGCGCCTGCCGCAGTTCACCTCCTGTTGTCCGGCCTGGGTCAAGTTCACGGAACAATTTTATCCTGAACTCCGTCACCACTTGTCCACCTGTCGTTCGCCCCAACAGATGTTTGGCTCCATGGCCCGCGAACTCCTCCCGAACATGTTGGGCGTCAAAAACGAAGATCTCGTGGTGGTTTCCATCATGCCTTGCACGGCCAAAAAGTTTGAAGCCAAGCTCGACAAGTTTATCGACGCCGACGGTGTGGCCGACGTGGATCATGTGGTGACCACTCAAGGGCTGGCGCGAATGATTGAGGAAGCGGGGATTGATTTTGCGAACCTGCCCCCCGAATCCTTTGATATGCCCATGGGCTTCCGAACCGGCGCCGGCATCCTGTTCGGCGCCAGTGGCGGCGTAAGCGAAGCGGTTCTGCGCTATGCGGTTGAGAAAATCAGCGACATGCCCCTGCCATCCGTCGATTTTCATCAGACCCGTGGGGAAGAAGGCATCCGGGAGGTGAATCTGGAGGTCAATGGTATGATGCTGAAACTGTGCATCGTTCATGGTCTGGCCAACGCTCGAACCATTGCCGAACAGGTCAAAGCCGGCCAATGTGATTACGACCTCATCGAAGTGATGACCTGTCCGGGAGGCTGTGTGGCCGGCGCCGGTCAACCCGTGTCCATCGGACGCCAAACGATCCGCCAACGGGCTCAAGCCTTGTATAACAACGACAAGACCGTTCAGATACATAAGTCCCAGGATAACTTTGAGGTCGCGCGGTGCTACTCGGACTGTCTGGGGGACGTGGGCGGCGACAAAGCGCACAAACTCCTGCATACTCACTACCAGAACCGTCGGGCAGTGATCAATCAGGCAAACTCCTGTAAAGGCGCCCCGGCCCTGGCGCCGACCCAAGCGACCTGCGCCGCCTGTGAGAAATGCGGCGCGGCGGTCTGATCTCTGTCGAACAGGAACCAACGCCGGCGCCGGCGCGATTGATGCGGTCAAACCTGCATAATCGTGTCGGCGTCTTTTCCGATCCCACGGGCAGCGCATGGGGCCAGGGAACCGCTTCCCGTAGCGCATTGACTCATTATCTGCTGGACAGGCGCCGGGCGGGAACCGATAAAGGGAAACGGTTGCCAGAGGGCAAGCGCGAGCCGGAAACATGCGACAGTGAGGAAAAAGCCATGGCCTCTGTAAGACTGGGTACAGATCTTCGCCTGGTGGAAATCTTTCTGGAACTCGAGATCCTGAAAAAGCATCTTTCCGTCATTGATCAACAGATTGGGCGACTGGTGGCGATGGGAGAGCAGAATCTCCATGCGGATCTCAAAAAATATGCGGGGGATTCGGACAAGTTAAATGAGTTGATCGCCATCTTCGAGTGGGAACGGGATGTCATGTATCCCCGCATGTTCCGGGGCCCGTTTCTCATGTCACTGTACGCCGTGTTTGAGTCCGCCGTGCGAGAAGTCACGCTGTCCATGAAAAACAAGAAACATGCCGGTATCGCCTTGGATGATCTTCATGGGGATTTTCTTGAGCGAATCCGGCGGTACTACCGCCATGTGCTTAAACTCGACTGGCTGGACAATCCGCCGGCCTGGCAAGAGATGGTCGCCCTGACGCTGACTCGACACCTGTTCGTAAATACAAACGGACGAACGGATCACCTCAGCAAGGAAGAAAAAGACCGATTGCGGGAAATGAAGGGGATTGAGATTCATGGGGACCAACTGACCGTGGAAGCGATCTTTGTCGAAAAGGCTCACGCCGCCGTCCTCCATTTTCTCGAAGAATTCATAAGGCGATACAAAGCCTGGGAAGAAGAGCGATTCCTGATGTGACGCCGCGCATGGGTTCCACGCTCCGATCCGAGGAAAAGGATGCTGAAAATGAAACGATATCGCGTGCAACATCTTGAAGAAACGGAAACCACGGACTGCCCTTGTGGGCAAACCCGGCGGGCCTTCGCTGTGCCGGACAATCCCGTGGCGACCGTCCACTTGCTTGATGTCAAAACGGACTCTCAGGTCCACTATCACAAGAACATGACCGAGATTTATGTGTTTCTTGAAGGCGAGGGCCACATGGAACTGGATGGCGACCACGTGCCGGTCCGCCCCATGACGGCGGTTATGATTTCGCCCGGTTGCCGCCATCGGGCGGTGGGACGGCTGCGGACATTGGTGATCCCTATCCCGGCCTTCAATCCGGAAGATGAGTGGTTTGATTAAATCCCGATCGGATCGTTCTGTCGTTCCGATTGAATGGGGCTTTGGGACTGGCCGTCGGCTTTAATCGTCGTTGTCGGTCTTTTCGGGAATCGGTTTTCGCGCTTTGTTGGGCGCGGTGAGATATGATTTGATTCTCCGCGCGGTTCTGCATTACCCTTCTTTGGGTTTCTCAAGTGGGCCGGGCGATCGCCGCGGCCCGTTCTTTCTATAAGCGAACGGGCCGGGGAGGAAAGTCCGAGCGACACAGGGCAGGGCGCTTCCTAACGGGAAGGCGGAGTGATCCGACGGAAAGCGCAACAGAAAATACACCGCCGATGGCCGACAAGGGGCTTTGTCTCCGTGTCGGCACAGGTAAGGGTGAAATGGCGCGGTAAGAGCGCGCCAGCGTCATGGTGACATGGCGGCTTGGCAAGCCCCGCCCGGCGCAAGACCAAATAGGGAAGAATGCGGTTGCCCGCCGCGATGAGGACGCCTCGGCGCCCTTGAGACTTCCGGGTAGGTTGCTGGAGCCGGCCGGTGACGGTCGGCCTAGAGGAATGATCGCCACTTGTGGCGCTTTCGGGCGTCATGGGAACAGAACTCGGCTTACAGGCCCACTTGAGAGACCTTCTTTCACCAATTCGTTCAGTTTGATCGTTGTTATGGCCACCAAAACCCGCACATCGCGACGTGACGCCACTCCCTGGTTCCCGACTTTCGAGTCCATCCAGCAGAACCTTGGGCAATGGCTGTTGTTTATTCTGGAGGAAATGGGGCGCATCGCCATTTTCGCGGCCGTGACCATTATGCGAATCTTTATTCACCCCCCTCGCATCCGCCATGTGGTTCACCAGATTCATTTTATTGGCTTCCGTTCCCTCTTCGTGGTTGGCCTGACGGGATTGTTTACCGGGATGGTCCTTGGGATACAGGGGTACTATACCCTCGTTAAAGTCGGTTCGGAAGGGGTCTTGGGGCTGATGGTGGCCCTGTCGCTGACGCGGGAACTGGGTCCGGTTTTGACCGGGCTGATGGTGACCGGTCGGGCCGGCTCGTCCATGGCCGCCGAATTGGGCATCATGCGCATCTCCGAGCAGATCGACGCCCTGGACACCATGGATATTGATCCCATTCGCTTTCTCGTCTGTCCACGGGTGGTGGCGAGTGTGTTCAGTTTTCCCCTGCTGACGGCGATCTGCAATGTGGTGGGAATCTTTGGCGGATACGTGACCGGCGTCTGGCTGCTGGGAATCAATTCCGGGATATTTTTAGGACGAATGGAAATGGGCGTGGTGATGGACGACATCACCGGCGGCCTGATCAAGTCGCTGTTCTTTGCGCTGATTGTTTCCATTATCTGTTGTTACCAAGGCTACATGACTCATCTGCGGGAACAGGGGTTCGGCGCCCGCGGCGTGAGTTACTCCACCACCACTGCCGTCGTGATGGCCAGCGTGATGATTCTGATTTCGGACTATGTGTTGACTTCGTTCCTGATTTGAGTTTGTTATGAATACCCCAATGGAACAACCGCTCATTGAATTCCGGGATATCCGAAAACGTTTCGGCGCCCTGGAGGTGTTGCGCGGGGTCAATCTGACGATACCCCGCGGAAAAGTCACGACGATTATCGGGCGAAGCGGCATCGGTAAGAGCGTTTTGCTCAAGCACATCGTGGGGTTGATGATGCCGGATGCCGGCGATATCCTGCACGAGGGACTGCGATTGTCGGACATGAAACGCCCTGAGCGCAAGGCGCTGAAGCGCAAGATCAGTTACATGTTTCAACACACGGCCCTGTTTGACTCATTAACGTCCTATCAGAACATCGCTCTGCCGCTGGAAGAGAAGACAAAACTCGGGAAAAAGAGAATCTATTCCCGGGTAATGCGCCAGATCAAACTCTTGGAGATTGATGAAATCATCCATCGGTATCCCGGTCAGATCTCCGGCGGCATGAGAAAGCGCGTGGCGCTGGCCCGGGCGTTGATTACCCAGCCGGAAATCGTGTTGTTCGACGAACCGACGACGGGCCTGGACCCGATCCGGAAAAATGCCGTTCACGAAATGATCTCGCGATACCAGAAAAAATTCAATTTCACGGCTGTGGTGGTCAGTCACGACATTCCGGACGTGTTTGAAATCACACAACAAGTGGCCATGCTGGAAAACGGGGTAATCGTTTTTTGCGGGACCACTGAAGAATTGATGCGATGCGCCGATCCGACGGTCCAGGGATTTCTGGATGGCCGGAGTTCCAGCCGGGCGCGACTATAAAGACAACTCACTTGCAGTTCTTCGCGCGGCTCTGTCCGCAGGGAGTATTGAATCCATGAAAATGCGCACTATCGAAATCGGCGTTGGCTTTTTCGTCCTGTTGGGCCTGTTGGCCATGGCCTATCTGACGATCAAGCTCGGCAAGATGGAAATGTTCGGCGGCGACTACTACTACCTTGAAGCGCGCTTTGGCACGGTCTCGGGTCTCAAGACCGGCGCCCAGGTTGAGATCGCTGGCGTGCAGGTCGGCCAAGTCGAGTCCATTGAAATCGACATCGAAACGATGCGCGCTGTCGTCATCATGAAAATACAACGCGAAATCCCCATCGACACGTTGGCCACGGCTTCCATCAAGACCAGCGGCCTTATCGGCGACAAGTATCTGCATATCGATCCCGGGGGAGAACTGGCCTTGCTCGAAGACGGCGGCGTCATCGAATACACCAACGATTCGGTCGATCTCGAAGCCCTCATCGGTCGCGTGGCTTTTGGAAGTGTGGCGGATGAATAATCCGCCCTTATCTCATGGCGCGTAAAAGTATTTCGGCGAATTTCTGTTTTAATCACATCCGAAATGCATTGCCTTTTTGAATCAGGACGTCAGTGGAAGGCCATCGCCGCCGTCACGATTTTTGCGTGCTTCCCCGCGAACCAACGGGTCTGCTGGACGTCCTTCAACCCGTTTACTGTCCCTTAATGCGCCGAGCGACGTCTTCGAAGGTTTCCACCTGCGCGACGCACAAGCTTTGTGTCCCGCTTTGGACAATGTTGCCCCCTGCCATGCCGATGGGCGCAAAACCGGCCAGCCGGATGGAACAGATTCCGGCGCCGCTGTCTTCGAGCCCGATCACGGCGCCGCGCTGCTCGAAAGAAATCCCCAGCCCCACCCGGCAGGCCTCGGCATAAAGCCAGGGATGGGGTTTGGGCGACAGTTCGCCCAGCGTGCCCACCTGACCTTTGCGCAGGGCAAAGCCGGCCGTGATGATGGCATCGTAGAAATCGCGGGGGTCGCCCATACCCAGCGAACGAAAGGCCGAGATGATTTCGGGCCAGGCTTTTTCATACAAACCCGATGTGACGAGAGCGATCCGAATGTCCATGGCCTTGAGTTCCAGGAGGAAATCCTTCAGTCCCGGCGCCGGCTGGAAGGCGTCATCCCGTCCCCGGCCTTCCATGATGGCGCGCATCTCGCGATCCGTGTGTTCAAAATAGAAATGACGCGCGGCTTCGACGGTCTTGTCAGGACAGTATTTGCCGATGCAATACTGAAGGTGCTCGGACACGCTGTGGCCGGAGACATAGGGCAAGTCTTCTTCTTCCAGGGAAAATTTGGGATTATTCAGAAGACTGGCGGTCGTCTGTTCAATGATCCAAATCCAGAAGTGCTCGCTGTGGACGCTCGTGCCGTCCAGGTCCATCAGGACTGCGCGGATGTCCTCGACCGGGGCCAGTTCCGGAACCGGATAGAAGGCCGGATACCCCATGGCCGAGGCCACGTAGGCGATTGAGTGATTTTCGAAACAGATGAATTCCACTTTTCGGTCACCGGTCGCATAAATGGCCTGCACCCCGCTCTGTCCTTTTTGGAAAGCGCCTGCGGCGCCCTGCTCCAGTGACAGGAGTCCCGAGCGCTCCCCCACTTGCCCGATGCCGGGGATCATGTATTTCTGAGTCATATCGGTGTGGATCCTTCGCCTATGGCTGTTCCTGTATGTCGGTCAAGACATAGAGCAACCGTCGCGGCTCGCCGTCCTCGCCCATGTAGGAAATCCGTTTGATTTTAGCCGGGCGGCTTTCCCCGCCCTTGACCATGATTTGTCCATCCACTTCGGGCGCGCCCGCCATTCGTTGTACGGCGCTGGGGTCGTTATGAATCCGGGCCAGCGTGTCCCGATCCAGCAGGTGGGACAAAGGCTGTTGGAATAGTTCCTCTTCCCGAAAGCCGGTGGAGCGGCAGAGCCGTTTATTGACCATTTCAATGCTCCCCTCCATGTCATACACGCACACGCCAAAGGGGGCGTTGTCGAAGAAGGCGTGGAATTGTCGGAAGTGTTTGCGCTTGAGATCGGTCGCCTGTTTCATTTCGCTGATATTGATGAGGGTTCCGCTCATTCGGGTGGGGGTTCCGTCGGCCTCGCGAACCTTGACGTTGCCCCGATCCAGGACCCATACCCAGTTCCCGTTTTGGGAACGGATGCGGTATTCCGCGCGATAGTTGGGCGCCATGCCTTTGAGGTGTCGATCCAGCAACGCCAATCGCTTCGATTTGTCTTCTGGGTGGATCAAGGCGACCAAGGCGTCCATGCCACCGGTCAGTTCACCGGTCTCATATCCCAACATGTGTTCGTAGAGGGGATCGACGGTCAGTTGTCCCTTTTTCAGATCCCAATCCCATTGACCATGCTCGGCATGTTCCACGCCATCCGCAGCGCCAGTTCCGGCCCCTTCCGTAGCGACCGTTCGCGTGGAGATGTCATTCAGTATCAGATAATAATGATCCAACTCCCCCTCGGCATTTTTTTCACTCCACAAGCGGGCGTCCATCCAGACGGGCTTTCCGTTCTGTGCCATGAGACGGAATTCGAACTCGGCGGTTTTGGCGCCCGGATTCCAGGCGCAGCGGGCCATTTCATCGGAAAAGGCCATCAGGTCTTCGGAATAGACCAAGTGGGCAAAGCCCATGGCGGCCTTTTTAAGATCAGACGCCCTGTACCCATAGCGGTCAATGTTTTGGGTCACCGACAGGATGGGCCAGTTCTCGGCGTTTTCCATGCGGAAGACCAGGGTGGCGCTGTAGGATAGAATTCGTTGGAGTTCTTCGATTTCCTTTTGGGCGCCTTGCGATTCGATCTGTCCCTGGCGGCGCTGAATCGCCAGGGCGAGCATGTTACCCAAGCGCTCCAGCGCCACCGCGTCGTGTCGGGCATATTCGCGCTCGCCGTTGCACAAAACGACCTGTCCCAGGACCCGATAGTGCGCGATAATGGGGGCCGTGACAAAGCGTTGGATGGACTCGGACTCCAAGCCGGCGCCCTCAAGATGGGGATCATTTAATGGATCATTGACCGTCAGGGGTTTTCGCTGCCCCACCCCCCACAGCGCCACCTCCCGCATGGCGTCGGCGACTTCTTCACGCGAAGCACCCCCACCTTCATTTTCAAACCGCCCTGCGGTCCATTCTCCCGGTTGGCTCACGCTCGGACCGGCGGTCTCCAGAACAAGACCCGACAAACTGTCCGTCAGTTGGAGGGCCCGGTCCATGACCAGATCAATAAGATCGTCGGTGTCGCCGCCGGCGTTGAACAGATTGATGGCGTCTGCCATGGCGGCGCCCAATCCCGCCTCCCGGGCCAGGGCGTCTTCGGTTTGCTTTCGATCGGTGATTTCTTCGGAGAAAGCGATGACGTTGAGGGGGCGCCCCTCCCCGGTCTCCACTGGTCCAATGACCGTCTTGAACCAACGTTCCTCTTGGGTGACGGCGTCACGGAAGGCCTCCTTTGGGATGACCCGCGTCTTGCCCGACGTGATCACATCCTGATCGCGCTTGAGCAGGAAGTCCGATAAGACCCATTCCGAGTGAATTTCCGAATCCGTCTTGCCGACCATTTGCTCCGGTTGCGCGCCCAACAATTCAGCGAACGCCCGGTTCACCATCGTATAGCGTCCGTCCCAGTCTTTGACATAAACCAGGCTGGGCGACTTGTCGATGACACGCTTCAGGAATTCGCGGTGATCGCGCAGTTGTTGTTCCGCGGCGCGGAACCGCATGACATGATCCCACTCCCGGAGACAGCGCCTTGCCGTCCTGGGGAGATCGCAGAGGGTTTGCTCTGTGATGACAATATAGTCGAGCGCGCCGGCCTTGAGGGCTTCGACGGCCATTTCCTCCCGTCCCCGATCGCACATCATGATGATGGGGAGAATCCGCGAGCCCAAATCACCAGGCAGTAACTCGGCCCCAGCGCCATCGGAAAGGAACCAGTTGCACATGATAATGTCGGGCAGGGATTCCTCGACGGCCTCTCGGGCGGCGGCCAGAGTATCCACGGCCTGCAGCGCCATTTCCGGGGCTTTTTCAGCAAAGGCCTCCGCTACCATCGCGCGCTTGGCCGCATCCGACTCCACCAGCAAGGCCTGCCGACGTTCCTCGTTCATGGTTCTGCGCCTTTCGTCTGATTTCCGGCCATTTTATACTGACTTAAAGATAGAGGCGTCCCGTGCGCATGTACTGCCGGACATAATCGTCAATGCCCTCTTCCAGGGAATGGAAGGCTGTTGTTGTTCCCATAGACGCATGGAGTCGTTGCATATCGGCTTGTGTAAAATACTGATAGCGATCCCGGAGCGTTTCGGGCATTTCGATCCAGTCAATGACCGGCTCCTTGTCCATGGCCTTGAAAGTGGCTCGGGCCAAATCCAGCCAGGAACGGGCCTTGCCCGAGCCCAGGTTGAAGATGCCGTTCACCTCGGGGCGGTTCATGAGGTCGAACAGGACCCGGACCACATCTTTAACATAAATAAAATCCCGCAGCTGTTCGCCGTCGGCATATTCAGGTTTATAGGACTTGAATAAACTGAGGCGGCCTTGTTCCCGGATCTGATTAAATGCCTTGAACACGACGCTGGCCATATCGCTTTTGTGGTATTCGTTGGGGCCGTACACATTGAAAAACTTCAGGCCGACCATGTATTTGTGCAATCCGCGCTGAAGCGCCCACTGATCGAACCATTGCTTGGAATAGCCATACATATTCAACGGGAAGAGACGAGAGATCGTCTCCGCGTCATCGCGGAATCCCTGGCTGCCGTCGCCATAGGTGGCGCCGCTGCTGGCATAGATAAAGCGCACACCATTGCGGATGGACCAGTCGGCCAGGGCGCGTGTGTATGCGAAGTTGTTGCGCATCAGATAATCGGCGTCGCGTTCGGTGGTGGATGAACAAGCGCCCATGTGGATAACCGCCTGCGTCGTCTTCGGCAGCTTATTTTCTTCCACACGTTTCAAAAAAGCATCTTTGTCCATGTAGTCCGCAAAACGCCGCCGCGCCATGTTCTTCCACTTGTCGCCCGTCCCCAGATGATCGACAATCAAGATTTCGTCGATCCCTTGTTCATTGAGATGCCAGACAAAGGCGCTTCCAATAAATCCGGCGCCGCCGGTGACGATAATCATTGGTATGCTTTCCAATTCGATGAGGTTGTCGTTGGGAATTCCGCGCTGGCGGAATCGACTCGAAATTAAATCAGAACGCCGGCGCCGTCAATTGTACAATCACGGGCGCATCGTCCCCGCCATTCGTCCCTGCAAACGATCAATGCCCTTGGGATAAAAAACATCCTCAAGGGCATTGACTTTCATGTGCCAAACTGTCGCTTCCGACATCCTCAGATCGTCGCCGCTTCCCATTGCCGCTCCATCATGCGGAAGCATTCGGGAATTTGCTTCATGGGGTCGAATCCGCGCTTGACGCCACACTCCAGGCTGACGAACTGCTGATAGCCGATTTTCTTCAGACCACGAAATCCATCGACATAGTTGTCCTTGTCGGAACCGGGTATGGTTCGCGTTTTCCGGCTGGCCGTGTGGACATGGAGCAAGCGGTCGCCCGCTGTCACAAAGGCCTTGCGTTCATCCCGCTCCTGGCGGTTCATGTGGAAGAAGTCGCCCATAATGGCGATACCGGGGCTTTTGGCCGCTTCACACAGGGCCACAGCCTGTTCCAGTCGGTTCAGGTAAAATGTTTCAGCCGCCTGGAGCGGCTCCAGCAACACATGCGTGCCGCACTCGACGGCATGGGCGCCGACTTCGGGCAGCACCTCGGCCAAAACCTTATCCAACTCGGCCGGTTTCAAATCGCTTTGACCATGGAAACATGGCACAAAGATGACCCCGTTGGCCTTCAGGGCGCCTGCGGTCTCCAAGGCCGATTTCAACTGATCAATCCCGCTGCGCCGTTTTTTCATATCCATACTTACGAGATCACCGTTGCAGGAACCCCAGCACAGGGCGCTGACCCGAATGGGCGTATCGGCGAGGATTTCCTGGATTTCCTTAATCCGTCCCCCGGGATTGCCACCAAATTCAATTCCCTTGCCGCCCCATGCCACCAGATTGGCGACTTTTTCACGCAGACCATTACCGGGCAGCCGTCCTTCCTGGCTGCACAGATTCAGTTGGGCTTGTTTTGGCGGAGCCGCGTAGCTCTTCGCTTTGGCTGCCAATCCAGCCGCCAATCCGGCGCCACCAATCATACTCTTGAAGAATTTAGAACGATCCATATCGGAACTCCCGTGTATTAATTCACATTCAGACCGGCGCGATCAGCGCCTCGAACCATCGTATAAACACCTTCAAACGGTAGGGCGCCCCCACCCCGGATGGCAAGTTGTTTTTGTCCCCTTCACCCCTTCGAAGCCAGACGTTTTTTCAGGCCGGCCCATTTGTTCCAGAACTGATCCATACCGCGCGCTTTGAGCTGATGCAGCGCGGCCGCGTGTCGCCGGCTTTGGAAGAACACACTCGCTCCCAAAGAGCCGTTGGCCATCGTCCGCGCCCGCGCCTCGGTCAAGGCTCCTCCTTCGGGATGACACGCATCCGGCTGGTTGATGATACGGATTTCCTTCACCACCCCCACCCCTCGGAAGAGGATGCGTTCCTCCGTCTTCAGGGTGTGCCGATTGACGATCCACATCCCGCCATCATTCACTTTGCGCGTGGAACGGCCGCCCAGTTCACTGCGTCCCACGAAAATCAAATCCTCCGACGCGGCCAGCCCCCGGGTCATGACTCCGTTCTCCTCGGCAGCCCAGAGGGTTTTACCCGAGCGGACATCGTAGAGCCCCTTGTTCCGGGAATCGCATATCACAAGGCCATGCTCACAGGGCCAGATGTTATGGGCCCAGCCGGCTGTTGTGTCCAAAACCTCCCGGACCTCCAAATCCGGCCACGACAAGACCCAGAGTTGCGAGGGGTGTTTGAAGTTGTGAGACAAGAAATAGAGAGTGTCACCCTCCCGATACAGACTATTGAAATGATTGCCATCTTCGCCGTTTTCGTTTTTGTCCCATTGCTTCTCATTGACATAGACATGACGCTCCAAGGCGCCGTCGGCGCCAAAGACTGTCAGGCAGTTGCGCCCCGTATTCGCAGCAAGGATTTTATTGTCTGTACACAAAATCTGGTGTGGCTGAATCAGTTCCGGCGGGGTCTGGTGGGGCGGCTGGCCTTCGGCGCGGTATAACTGGATATATCCCTTAATACTGCGCTGATAGTCTTTCCAAGTCACCAGCGTCAGGCCCTGGGTTTTCGCATGACCCGTGGCCACGCGTTCGGCATCCCATGAGATGCCGAAATACTCACCGTCCCCACACCGAAGGGGGGTCAGGCGATTCGTTTCCATGTCAAACAGGAGAATCTGTAAAGGAGTGGTTATCAGAAACTTCATCGCGATCCTTTTGGTATCCCTTCAATCGTCATACCCCAGGTCCTTGACCAGATTGCCGGTTATTCGGTAAAACTCTTCGGCGACAGCGTCATCGAAGTGATTACGCCAATCTCCGGCGGCCCCTTTGCGCAGGTGGGATTGTCGGTCTTCCTGGCCGGGCTTGCGTCCTGACATTTTCTCAAAACTGTAGTCATCCATCAGACTTCCCAAGATCCCATCCGGCAGTTCTATACAACAGTGCTGAAACAATATCCTGAAGTGTTCCATTTTGTCCGGGCCGATCAGATCTTCATATTTGACCAGTCGCACGCGTTCATCCTGCCGGTCGCTTCCCACCCAGGAGCCCAAGGCTTGAAACAAAGTGGATCGGCGCATTTTTTCGACAATCATCCGAATGCCTTCCGACTCAGACACTTCGTTCAGTTTTTTGCGTCGTTCATCCAAAGTCCCCATGACCTGATGCGAATAACGCTGGGAAAAATAGGCGGACACCACAATGTCCCGGGGGTCGCGCATGATGAAAACCGTCCGAAACTCAGCCGGTTTGGGAATAGCGGCATAACTGGGATAGTCAATATAGATTCCCACGCCGATGGTTTTTCGGGGAAAAGCCGTCTCAATTTTGCGTTCGCACAGCAGGCGCGGATCGCTGCCGCCGGGTTGGAAGAGTTGATAGCTATAGGGCGTCAGGCCGGAATACTGAAAAACCCGCGGGTCGGAAAAGAGGGCGCGAATCCATTGACTCCCCGTTTTTTGAACACAGCAATGATAGATGTTATCCAGAGGGCTCCGTCGCCGGACCGAAAAGGGATTGCGTTTGAGAACCTGAACCCAGCGGAACTGGCCAAATCGCTGCTTCATCAGGCCGATCTGCGGATATGTCAACATACGTGCGCGCCTCCGAAATTCGGGGAGCACCTTAACAGAACCCTTCCCCCTGTGGCAAACGAAATGGCCGGTCCGTATTCGAGGTTTCTCGGATACACGATGACACGTCCTCTTCACACGGAACCCGCGCCATTACCCCGGCAAAACCTCCACATTGCCCAAGGTCCAATTGAACAGGAAGATGGCATCGACGTTGTTGATCAGGCCGTTGACCAGCGTATCGCCGCGTTCCAGAGCCGTCGGCGCCGGGATATTCCCCAAGGTGTAATTAAAGAGCATAATGGCATCGACATTGTTTGTCAGGCCGTTATCGTTCACGTCCCCCAGCATGGGGAAGTTGTCGGCGTCATCGGGATCGGCGCCTTGAATGATTTCATAGTCATCGCGATAGCCATCCTGATCCGAATCGATGGTTGAATCGTCCGGATCCATGTAGGCCGGCACACCGTCCTGGTCTTGGTCCGCGAATGCAGGATTGGCGGGATCGGGATCCGCCGGGGACAGGGGATTCGTTCCCATCACCAGGACCTCCATTCCGTCTCCGAATCCATCGCCGTCTGAATCCCCGTCCCGTGGGTTGGTTTGGGCCAGTGTATCTGTCGTCACCGCGCATTCGCCGGGGGCTTCCTGTCCGTCCAACAGTCCATCACCGTCTGAGTCAGCGAGTTGGATATTGGTCGCGACACCCAGATTGATGATGGCCACATCGCCACTCTCGCAGTCATCGGGCTTCCCGTCCCGGTCCCCGTCGGGCGCTGGCGTTGGAGGCGTGGGCGTGGGCGCTGGAGTCGGGGAAATGGATGGAGTGGGAGATGGCGTCGGTGAAGGCGTGGTGGGGGATTCCACGGGAGCGACGGCAAAGAGGCTGATGGCGTATCCGTCCTCATGGCCCAGTTCGCCGAGCGCTTCAATCGTCCCCGAGACCGTCTGCCCTACGACGCTTTGAGGACCGGGCAGGATTTCCCATTCCGAACCGGTCCACCGATGAATCCGCATTTGCGACGGCGAAACGCCATCGGGAAGGTCATCAATGGGGAAAGACGGATAGGTATGGTCATCGTCCACAAACTCAACGGTGATCTGAGCGGGCACGGACAGGGGAACAGCGCTTTCGGTCATCAACTGCAGGATACTGGCATTGTTGGGATGAGCGGCCAACCAGGCCTGTGTGTAGGGGTAATACGGATTGGCGCCAACGTCACCGGTGGAGTCCATGAGAATCTCAACCGGCGCAGATAAAGCCCCGGCAGGAACGGACAGCAGGTGTTGTGTATAGATTCCCTGGGGACCGACGCTGAGCCCACCTCCGGTGGAATCAATGCGCCCAAATCCGGTGGGCGAAATGGAAGCCAGTCCGGCATTGTCGCCCCAGTCACTGGTCACCGTAAGGCGATAACCGGTCTCTGGGCCAGAGGCCCCTTGCGCATCGGGACTTTGATCGATGCGAACAAAGACGCGACCGGATCGGGTACCAGAATCCCATGAGATGAGTTCATCTTCCCCCGCCCAAGCGTCGTCGCGCGTGACGAGGGGCGTGGCGGTGTCGCTTTCATGATACAGTTCAATCCGGGCATCACACCGTGACTCCTGCGCCGTGACGGTGACGGAATAGAGCAACCCCGGATCGATATTGAAAACAATCCAATCCTCATCGCCGGCCGCATAAAGATTGTGATTCTGCGTCGCGTTATCGTTTGAGACAAAATTGCGCGTGTCCACCGTATCATCCGCCATAAAGCGATCATACCGGTCATCCCCCGTATCGGGAGTCGCCGGTCCATAATGAGCCAGGCGCGGCTCGGAACGCCGCCCCAGTCGATCAACGGCGTAAAACTGAACACGATAATCCCGATCCGGATCAATGGGCTCCACCACCGCCTGCCACCGCAATCGTTCGTCGCTGTATTCGAGCCGAATTAATTGGAGGGTATCCGTCACGAGGACGGTATCGTTCTGAGGGGCCATGAGCGCATAGACGCGCCGAATCCCATCCGACGCCCGGACGCCGGAAACCCAGAGTGTGGCGCTCGGTGTGGTGAGAAGGACACGCGACGGCGCCACTTGAATGACAGGGCCGGAGGGCGGCGCCACGGAAGGGGCGCCGAGCCAGATCGTTTGAGCCAGACTTCCGTCCGATTTGGCGCCGACGCCGTCCCCGTTGTCGTCCAGTCGGGGGTTCTGCGCCTCCCCTGTGACGGCGCGAATGGCGCTGCGGGCCCAGATAAAGGCGTCGTGGTAGTGATCCCCGCCCAGCAAGCGATAAAAGAAGTACTGGGCGAAGCAGATTTGTCCGCTTCCCCGAAGGAAAGCCGTTTCGCCGGGGGCGGCGGATGTGATGACAACCCGCATGGCTTCACCCGGAGGACGAAGCGCCTGGGTCCACTGTCCGGCCTGCGCGGCTTCGATAATCACTTCCACACGCAACGACGGATTTGCGGTTTGAAGGGCATCCAGGGCGACATCAAGGGCCTCGGCGGTCAGGATCTGATCGGACGCGCCCGAGCCGTCTATGTCAAAGGCGCCCTCGGCGGTCATGCCGCCGATCATGAAAATCGTCAAGACTTCCTCGTCCGCGGGAGCGGCTGTGACGGCAGCCAGGAGATTGGCTTTCGTCGGGGCGGCGTCCACAGCCGTATCGGTCGAAGCGCTGAGATATTCAATATCGGAATCGCTCATCCATCGCGCGCGGGCGATTTGATAAACCGAATTTGCCACGGCGTCCTGATCGGCCCAATCCGTGGACTCATCATACGGGCGCTGTCCCGTGACCACAATCAGCCGTCGCGCTGAGGCGCGTTGTAAGAGGTTAACCGTTTTCGGCGCTGAAACCCGGCCCGCCGTATCCATGGCGTAAATATTGACGATCGAAATGCCGAAACGTTGAACAGATTGGGGGGTCGGGGCTTCGAATCGCTGTCGAGCCTCGTTCCAGAGCAGTTCCCATTCCGGAATGGTTTGTACCGGCGAATCGGGAGTTTGTCGCGTCTGAGGGATAAAATCCGGCACGGCAATATGAGCCCAGACCCGCTGAATAGGCAGGCTCGCCGTGATGTCTTGCGCCCAGATGAGGGGGGAGGATGTTGGCGTATCCAAAAGACTCGTCACGCTCACGTCGCCGATTTGTGGGGACGCATGGCCGGTCAATTCCTCGAGCCCCACGATGACCGCATCGGCCCGAGCGCCATCGGCCGCCGTCCAGACCCCATCGCCGTCGTCATCCAACTGAGGCGTTTGATAGGCCCCAATGGCAGCGGAAGCGCTTTCAAAAGCCTCCAGAACCGTGTGCCCGAGTTGTAACTGAGCGGTAAAAGGCGTCGTGAACGAAATCAAACCGCCGGCAGAAAAGAAAGCCGGTTGGGACTCGGACGCCGAGGCGATGACCACCCGCGCCGGTTCCCCTTCGTTTGCAAGAACGGGGAGAAAACCACCCGACTGGCAAGAGTCTATGGCCACCGTCACCTGTATGTCGGCGGCGCCCTGCAGCGCGTCGAGCCACGCGTCCAGTGTGGCCGCTTCCAGGGTTTCCGCCCCGTTGGCCTGGAAGGAGAAGGCTTGTTCTTCCTTGCCGCCATGGTCCAGGAAGTAGAGGAACACTTGGTCAACATCGCTGGCCCATTGCGTCACGGCGGCCTGGATGTTTTCCAAAGTCGATACTCCGTCCACTCCGGCGCCGCTCACGTCATGGGCTCGCAGATAAAGAATTGCTTCCTCGCTGAATCCACGATAACGCAGCATCTCAACGATGTTATCCGCCAGTTGGCGCGTGGTGGGCCAGAGGCTGTCGATTTCCTTCGCCCCCGCCACAACAATCGCCTTACCGGTTCGCGCGCCCTGGTCCGACGCGATGACATTGATAAAGGCGGTCCCCATTCGCCCATCGGTCGCCGTAAATCGAACCACATCGCTCCCCTCGGTTTCGCCCGCGACGTAACGTCCCGGCGGCAGCCCCTCGTCAAAGAAACCGCCGCTGGGGTTATGGACCACTCTCCATTCGCCCTGGACGGTGGGAGACGTATTGAACGGAATGACTTCCCCGGCGACGACCGTCCGCAGAGGTGGAAGGAGCGTCAGGGGCGCCATTGGATTTTGATAATAGCGCAAACCGCCGTAGGCGCCTCCCAGGAACAAATCGGGATACGCGTTCCC